>NZ_MNQY01000134.1:0-59858 GCF_001915675.1 Parabacteroides sp. merdae-related_45_40
GCCGGTTTGTTTTATTTGAATCGGCGTCCTGCTGAGAATATCGATGATGTGACATTGCTTACGTTATTTAAGAAGTGAAAAAATGAAAAAGTATCGTTTAAAATTAAGTATGAAAGGGACTGATTTTTATTTGCGCTATGTACAAAGAAAAGCATAAAATCTATTGTTGTTGAATGAGAACGGGGAAATTCATTATTGGTATTTTGCTGCTATGCTGTTTTATCCGTATGGTGATCGGGGAGCCATGTACTGTGCCTTCGGGGAGCATGGAGCCGACGTTGCTTTGCGGAGATCGGCTTTGGATTAACAAGCTGGCTTATGGTGGACGATTCCCCTCTCGTTGGGCGGATATCCCGTTGCTGAATGTCTTTACTTGGATACGCCCTCTGCGTCTTGCTGATGAAGAGAATCATTGGGAGTATCGTCGTTTGCCGGGTTACAGCGAACCTAAACAGGGGGATATTGCGGTGTTCAACAGCCCGGCAGATCCGCAATTGTTGTTGGTCAAGCGAATTACCCGGGTGGTAAAAAAAGGAGAGCCTCTTCGGATCGACCGGCGAACGCTTCTTCTTTATCGTTCGTTGATTTTGCGTGACGGAGGGAAAGTGATGGAGAAAGATGGGAAAATATATATCGATGGAAAGAGCAGCTCGCAGTATATACCCAAGCAACGCTTTTATTATATGGAGGGGGATAACAGGATGAACTCGCATGATAGCCGGTCGTTTGGTTTTATTTCGGAAGAGGCAATCATTGGAAAGTTCGATTTTGTTCTTTTCTCTATCGATTCCCAAAAGCAATGGTGGAAAGCAATTCGTTTGCGACGAATGATGATGCGGTTTCCTTAAGGTTTAAAAGATCTTCATGTCGGTATGGGTGGCTTAACCATAATCCTGCAAGAACTGCGGCTCGAATATACATAAATATCTACAACTTTCAATAAAACAAGAATTTAAAGTGAATTGAATCTAATCTTATAGTTCTTTCTGTTATCGGCCTGGGTCGAAAACCTTTTTGCCCCTTGTCAAAAGCCTTTTTGCCCAAGGTCGAAAAGGTTTTCGACTTAGGTCAAAAGCTCTATGATATGATAGTTTAATGATAGAAGTATAGCGGTTATCACTCTATCGGCTTTGGATTGATCCCTACAATTGGTTTTGTCTTTGTGTTAATCTCCGATGATTATTGGGTGAATCCAGCCTTGTTCGCGCGCAAAAAAGATCGTTGAATGATAGTTGAATGATAGTTGAAAACAACAACTATCATACTATAATGTCTTGTTTTTAAACAATATACGAACCTCAGTGATAGTATGATAGTTGTTTCTCTTTTTAACTTTTGTGGGGATATCCCATATCGTTGGCAATAGGAATTGGCTTTCACAAAGGAATTTTGTCAATCCTGCGCTGATGCCGACCGCCTTCGAACGGGGTGCTCAGAAAGGCTTCGACCGTATGAGTGGCTTCCTCTTGACTGATAAATCTGCCGGGCATTACGAGTATGTTGGCATTATTGTGCTCGCGTGCGAGACGTGCTATCTCTTCTTGCCAGCACAGAGCGGCCCGTATTCCCTGATGTTTATTGAGTGTCATGGCTATTCCGTTTCCGGATCCGCAGATGGCTATTCCGGGATATACTTCGCCGGCTTCTACAGCTTTGGCAAGCGGATGGGCGTAATCGGGATAATCACAACTTTCAGTCGAGTCGGTTCCGAAATCTTTATAGGCCAACCCTTTCGAGTCGAGTATTTGTTTTACGAATTCTTTCAGTTCGTACCCTGCGTGGTCACTACATAAACCTAATGTTTTCATATTTATCTGTTAGAGGAGTTTGGAGATTTATGATTTATAATTTCAGATTTATGATTTACCAACTATTCATAAATCATAAATTATAAATCATAAATCTGAAAATTAATTCAATAATTCTTTTACCTGATTGTATACGTTCTGACCCGTGAAGCCGAGTTTTTCGTCCAATACCTTGTATGGAGCGGAGAAACCGAATGATTCGAGTCCCCACACCTTACCGTTGGCACCCACCAATCCTTCCAGATTGACCGGCAGACCGGCAGTAAGCCCGAATACCTTGCTTCCTGTTGGAATGACAGATTCTTGGTATTCTTTGCTTTGGCTGCGGAATAAGCCTTCAGACGGAACAGATACGATGCGGACCTTGATGCCATCGGCGCGAAGCAATGCTGCTCCTTCTTCCAGTGTGGAGACTTCTGAACCGGAAGCGACCATGATTACATCAGGGTTTTCGTCACTATCTACAATATAAGCTCCCTTTTCAGCCTGCAAGGCTTCGTCGTAGCGGTTTCCTTTTGCGGGCAGGTCTGTGATGTTCTGACGGGAGAAAATCAAAGCTGTCGGAGTGGCTGTGTTTTCCATAGCCATCTTCCAGGCAATTGTTGTTTCGGTCACGTCTGCCGGGCGCAATACCAACATTGAGTTGTGTCCCTTGTGGTTCTTCAGCTTTTCCATCAGACGAATCTGCACTTCCTGTTCAACCGGTTCGTGTGTCGGTCCGTCTTCGCCTACGCGGAAGGCATCGTGAGACCAGACGAACTTAACCGGCTGTTCCATCAGGGCAGCCATTCGGATAGCGGGTTTCATGTAGTCGGAGAATACGAAGAATGTGCCGCAGGCTACGATTACACCTCCGTGGAGCGACATGCCGATACATACGCAAGCCATCGTCAGTTCGGCAACACCGGCTTGAAGGAATGCACCACTGAAATCGCCTTTTACGAATGCATGTGTTTTCTTCAGGAAGCCGTCGGTCTTGTCCGAATTGGAAAGGTCGGCTGAAGAAACGATCATATTTTCTACCTGGGTTGCCAGCACGCCTAAGACGGTTGCCGAGGCCGCACGGGTCGCTTGGTTCGGTTTCTGTTCGATAGCCTTCCAGTCGATGACAGGTGCTTTGCCTGAGAACCACAAATCCATCTTGGCGGCCAGTTCCGGATTAGCTTTCGCCCATTCTGCTTTGGCCGCATAGCGTTCCGCAACGATTGCTTCCAATTCTTTAGCACGTTTGGCATATAGTTCCGCAACTTCGGGGAAGATCTGGAACGGATCGTCCGGGTTTCCTCCTAAGTTCCGAATGGTGTCTGCGATAGAGACGCCGGCTGCCGAAAGAGGTTGTCCGTGTGTAGACACCTTGTTTTCGTAGCTGCTCTTGTCAGCACCCACAGCACCCTTACCCATGATCGTGTTACCGATAATCAGGGTAGGACGGGATGTTTCGGCTTTCGCCTCGGTCAGTGCCCGGCGGATTTCCGTTACATCGTTTCCGTTGATTGTGATGACTTTCCAACCCCATGCTTCGTATTTCATGGCTACGTTTTCTGTCGTCACTTCGCCTACGGTTGTGGAAAGCTGGATGTTGTTGGCATCGTAAAACATAATCAGGTTGTCCAGTCCCAGTGTACCGGCAATACGTCCGGCTCCCTGAGAAATCTCTTCCTGGATGCCACCATCGGATATATATGTGTAAATCGTCTGATTCATGACGTCACCCAGGCGTGCTTTCAGGAACTTGGCGGCGATAGCAGCACCTACGGCGTAAGTGTGGCCTTGTCCCAACGGACCGGATGTGTTTTCTATACCACGCATCACGTTGACTTCGGGATGTCCCGGAGTCACGCTACCCCACTGGCGGAACTCTTTCAGTTCGTCGATCGTGAATTTGCCTGCGAGGGCGAGTACTGAATAAAGCATCGGCGACATATGCCCCGGGTCCTGGAAATAGCGGTCTCTGCCTTCCCATGCGGGATTCTTGGGATCATACACGAGGAACTCTGAAAACAGTACGTTCACAAAGTCTGCACCACCCATTGCACCACCGGGGTGACCGGATTTCGCTTTTTCTACCATTGACGCAGCCAGGATACGGATGTTGTCCGCTGCTTTGTTCATTAATTTAATATCGTTCATTGTGATGAGTTATTTTTATTTTTTGCAAAGATAGGCAATCTCTTCGTAATGACCATCCTATCGATGAAACAATTCATTTTCTGTAAAGTTTCCTAATTTCCGATATTTCTCATAGAGAGCAAGATACGCCAGATGATTTTTATGATTCGACTGGTATTCTTTTGCAAAACCTTATCCTATAGTCCGCTGTGTGTCTTCGATTTTGGCATATATGCACGGTGCTACGGCTGCGAACATGGAAACACCGAATGCGCAAGTCTGTTCCGCTTGGGCTACTTTGTGATCGGAATATCCGGCACATCTGCCAAAGTCAGCATGTTGAATGATGTTTTTTATTATAGGGAGAAATAGAACCCTTGTTCCAGCAGATGGTCGTATTTTTCTTTGTTGAACATATAATAAAAAGCCCCTCTTTTGGAACCTTTCTTGTCTTTTTCATCCAACTTCTCCAGAATATCCATCGCATTTAGTTTTTTGCGGAAATTACGCTTGTCCAGTTGAGTCTGGTAGATGGCTTCATACAGGTTCTGCAATTGCGGTAACGTGAATTTTTCGGGAAGCAGGTTGAATCCGACCGGACGGGTAGCGGCTTTTCTGCGCAGACGGGCTAATGTGTCGGTGATCATTTGGTTATGGTCGAAAATAAGTTGTGGAACTTCGCTGACCTTGGCCCAGACCGCATTATACTCTTCCAGTGTTTCGCTACTGAAATCGTTCATATTGACGAGTGAATAGTATGCTACGGATATTACCCGCTCTCCGAGATCGCGGGTAATATCTCCGTAAGCACCTACCTGTTCCATAAAAAGATTATCAATGCCGGTACAGTCGGTAAGCACGCGTGAGGCGGCCTCCTCTATACTTTCTCCTGCTTTGATAAAACCGCCCATCAGAGACCATTGTCCCATCATGGGTTCAAACTTACGTTTATAAAGTAATACATTAAGCTCTTTTTGATCGAATCCGAGTATAATACAATCTACTGCAACGTAAAATTTGGTTTCGTTCTGATAAAAAGCGGCTGTCATGATTTTTTTATGGAATTATGATTAATTTATTATGCGAGCTTGCGTGCGCCGTCGCTGATTACTACATTATATAACTTAGGTTCGTGGCCGAATTTAGCAGTGTAGGATTCAAATGCTTCTTTTACAAATGCATCGTATTTTTCTTCTTTCACCAGATTGATTGTGCAACCGCCGAAACCGCCACCCATTACGCGTGAGCCGGTTACACCGCATTTCTTGGCAACATCGTTCAGGAAGTCCAATTCTTCGCAGCTGACTTCGTACAATTTGCTCATGCCGTGATGTGTTTCGTACATCTTCTTGCCTACGGTTTCGTAGTCGTCTTTTTCCAAAGCGTCGCAAACATCGAGTACGCGCTGTACTTCTTCGATCACATATTCGGCACGCATATAATCTTCAGCGCTGATGTCGCCTTTGACTTCGTTCAGCATATCCATTGTCGCATCGCGTAGGAATTCGACTTCCGGATGATTGCGACGGATTGCGGCGGCGGCGTTTTCGCAAGATTGGCGACGTTTGTTGTAAGCCGAAGATGCCAGTTCGTGCTTAACGACTGAATCCAGTAAAACCAATTTGTAACCGACCGGATGGAACGGGAAATATTTATATTCGAGTGAACGGCAATCCAGACGAATCAAACTGCCTTCTTTTCCGAATACAGAAGCGAACTGGTCCATAATACCGCAGTTTACGCCGCAATAGTTATGCTCCGTTGATTGACCGATCTTAGCTAATTCAAATTTGTCGATGTTCAGGGAGAACAAGTCGTTTAAAGCAAATGCATAGGTACTTTCCAATGCGGCGGAAGAGGACATGCCTGCACCCAGAGGTACATCGCCTGCAAACACGGTATCGAATCCCTGGATCTGTCCGCCACGTTTGATGGTTTCGCGGCAAACACCGAAAATATATCTTGCCCAGCTTGCTTTTGGAGCGTCTTCTTCGTTCAGACCAAATTCGGCGTAGTCGTTCAGGTCGACAGAGAAAGCACGAACTTTACCTGTGCCGTTTGGTTTGATTTCGGCAATCATGCCTTTGTCGATAGCCCCCGGAAATACGAAACCACCGTTATAATCGGTATGTTCGCCAATCAGGTTAATACGGCCTGGAGATGCATATACGCTACCTTTTGTTGAGAATAACTCCTGAAATTTATTTCTGATCTTTTGTTGCATGATATTAATTTTTTAGATGTGTTATAAATAAAGAAATTATCCGGCTTTATTGGTAACCGGATAATTTCATGAATTGGCATATTTATAGTCTTATTCTGATTTTTTTGACGGTTTGGAACCGATAGCTGCGTAGAATAAAATGTAAGCAGCACTGAAAAGCACAACCCAATAGCTGGTCATGTAGTCGGTCATATCGGCAACCCAACCCTGGATAGCAACCATTACGGCGCAACCGAACACCATTGTCATAAAGATACCGCTGGCAATGGCCGTGTATTTACCTAATCCTTCAACCGCCATATTGAAGATACCACCCCACATTACACTGGTGCAGAGACCAACGAGAAGGAATGCCAGAATACCGACGGGAACTTCCTGCCAGATAACGCTTAATGAAGCCCAATCTATACCGGGAACTTCAACCGTACTCGTTTCAGGTGAAAACATTCCGAAGCTCACTAACAGCAAAGTGGCGCTTGCGACAGTCGTGATCATCGCGCGGCTGGAAATTTTGGCACCGATACTTGCTCCTACGAAACGTCCGATAAGCATCATCACGATAAGGCCGACGGTGCTGGCCGGTATGCCTTTAGATGTCAGATATTGCAGGATATAGGTAGGAGTTCCTACTTCTACACTCATATATAAGAAGATAGCCAGGGCGCCCAAAGCAAAATGACGATGGCTTAAAGCTCCTTTGATTAGACTTGTGTCGACCGGAGCCTGTTCGGGCTCTTCGATTTTAGTGAACATGATCACTACAAATGCGATGACAAAAATAGCCAGAGCGATCATCAGAGCAGGGGTGGCATCGGCAATATGTGCCTTGGCTGCATCACCGATAAGAGCTCCCATCAAGATGTAGCAAGCGACGGCTGCGGTACTGTTGAATACACCTCCGAGCTGAATCAGCTGGTTACCCTTGTTTCCGCCACCTCCCAACAAGTTAAGCATCGGGTTGACTACGCAGTTCAAAATACACATGGTGAAACCGCTGGTAAACGCTCCGATCAGATAAACCAAGAAAGCGCTTTCCTTGCCTACGTGACCGCTCAACCATTGGATTAAAATACCGATGATACCTATGGCTAGGCCGATAAGAGCCGTTTTTTTGTAGCCATATTTGGCAATCAGCATACCTGCGGGGATTCCCATTACCAAATAGGCGATGAAGTTACCATAGTTTCCGATTTGGGCAAGGACATTGCTTGCTCCGAAGTCGTTCTTTACAATAATAGCCATTGGTGAACAAAGATTTGTCACGAATGCGATCATAGCAAAAAGTGCAATCATGATGATGATGGCACTCCATTGTTTTTTTTGTTGAGTCATTGATTGATGTTTTTTTTGTTATTATTAATTTGTTACTTGTTATTCGACAGAAAATTTATAAATTGTCTTGCTCTGGAACGTTTCACCCGGGCGTAGGACGGTGGACGGGTACTCCGGTTTGTTCGGGCTGTCGGGATAGTGCTGTGTTTCCAGACAAAGGGCGGCACGTGCCGGATAGCGTTGTCCGTTCTTGCCGACGAAATTGCCTGTCATCCAATTACCTGTGTATAATTGCACACCCGGTTGTGTCGTGTAGCATTCCATTACGATGCCGGTTTTGGGCGATGTGCAACGGGCGCAGAGTGACAGCTCGTTCTCTTCTTTTTTATTTAATATATATGTATGGTCATATCCTTTTCCGAAATTCAGTGCTTCGAAATCTTCATCGATACGTTCGCCCACTTCGTGTGGAGTACGAAAGTCCATCGGAGTTCCTTCTACTTTTTCTTTCGGACCATAAGGTATAGCCGTTTCGTCGGTCGGCAGATAGTAGTCTGCATTGATTGTCAGTTTATGATCATATACGGAAGGATCACCTTGGCCGGATAGGTTGAAGTAGGAGTGATTGGTCAGGTTCAAGACGGTCGGTTTGTTTGTTACCGCATGATACGTGATTATGACCTCATTGTCATCGGAAAGATGATAAGTCACTGTTGTATCCAGTTTTCCGGGGAAGCCTTCTTCACCGTCGGCAGACGTGTATTTCAATTCCACCGTCTGGCCGTCGATCTTGTTTAGGTCCCAGACTACGGAATTGAAGCCTTTCAAACCACCATGCAGGCTGTTCGGCCCATTATTGATAGCCAATTTATCGTACACAATGCCATCCAATGTGAATTTTCCGCCCGCGATACGGTTGCCGTATCGTCCGCAGATAGCTCCGAAATAAGGTTCTTCGGAAACCAGGTATTCGTCTATAGAATTGTGTCCTGTTACTACATCGGTTAACTTTCCGGACCGATCCGGTACCATAAGCGATACAATCTTTGCACCGTAGTTGGTAATGGTAAGTTCTGCCCCTTTGTTATTTGTAAGGATGCATAGCATCGTCTCCTTGCCGTCTATTTGCTTGCTGAAATTAGCTACAGTTAAGCCAGACAGCGTGCTTTCGTTCTTCATGTAAATATAGTTTCAAAATTGTGTGTAAAATTACTCTCTTCTTTGTATTCATGCGCTACTTTGAAGATGTTTTATAGCATAAAACGGCTTTTTGTCTGCTAAAACGGACGATACGTCTTCTTTCAATCGGATTTATTAGTGTACATTTGTAACTAAATAATCTTTGTATTCACGGAAAAACACATACCTATGACAAAAAGTATGAAAAAAGCCATTGCCCTGTGTCTGTTTAGCATGGGTGTTGTCGGTTTAATGGCACAAAGTAATGAATTTAAGATAGATGTGCAGAAAACAGGTGCGCCTATCCAGTCGACCATGTACGGGATCTTTTTTGAAGATATCAATTACGGAGCCGATGGCGGCCTGTATGCCGAACTTGTCAAGAACCGTTCTTTCGAGTTTGAAAATCCGTTTGGGGGCTGGACGCCCTTCGGGAATGTCAGTGTGCAGACCCAGAAGCCCTGTTTCGACCGTAATCCGCATTATGTCCGCCTTTCTTATGAAAAGGAGCTGACCGGAACCGGCCTTGACAATGAAGGCTTCAATGGGATCGGCATCAGGGAAGGGGAGAAGTACGACTTCTCTTTATATGCCCGCACTCGGTCCGGCGATGCGCCGGTCAAGCTGCGTATAAACCTAGTGGACAGCCGGAATGACCTGTACGAGCAAAAAGAGATCGAGGTGAGCGGCAAGGAATGGAAGAAATATACGGTTGTTCTGACGCCGGGAGCGACAGAAGCCCGTTCCCGTCTGCGTATCACGATGGTGACAAAAGGAATTGTCGATCTCGAACACATTTCATTGTTTCCACAAAAGACATTCAACAACCGTCCGAACGGCATGCGTGCTGATTTGGCACAGGCTTTGAAGGAGCTGAAACCTGGTGTCTTCCGCTTTCCCGGCGGTTGCATCGTGGAGGGAACGAACAGGGCTACCCGCTACCAGTGGAAAAACACGGTCGGTCCGGTTGAGAACCGTCCGATCAATATCAATCGATGGAACTATACATTCTCGCACAAAAAGTTTCCGGATTATTATCAGTCCTGCGGCTTGGGCTTTTTCGAATATTTCCTATTGAGTGAAGATATTGGGGCTGAACCGCTTCCCGTGTTGAACTGCGGTCTTTCCTGCCAGTATGAAAACCAGGACCCGAACGAGAATTGTCCGGTGGATAAGCTACAACCTTATATAGACGACGCCCTCGACCTAATTGAGTTTGCTAACGGTTCGGCAACCAGCGAATGGGGAAAGATACGTGCCGATATGGGACATCCGGCTCCTTTTAACCTTAAACTTATTGCCATCGGCAACGAACAGTGGGGACCGCTTTATCCCGAACGTCTCGAACTGTTTGTCAAAGCGATTCGGGCTAAATATCCGGAGATAAAGATCATCGGTAGTTCCGGTCCGCAATCGGAAGGGGAGGATTTTGATTACCTCTGGCCGGAAATGAGGCGCTTGAAAGTGGATTTAGTGGACGAACATTTCTACCGCTCTCCTGAATGGTTCCTGAACGGAGCCAAACGCTATGATTCGTACGACCGCCAAGGACCGAAAGTGTTTGCCGGCGAATATGCCTGCCATTCTGTCAACCGCGAGAACAGTTTTCTGACCGCCTTGTGTGAAGCCGCTTTTATGACAGGTTTCGAGCGAAACGCGGATGTGGTGTGCTTATGCACGTATGCCCCGCTTTTTGCTCATGTGGATGCTTGGCAGTGGCGTCCGGATCTGATCTGGTTCGACAACCTTTCATTGGTAAAGACTCCTAACTATTACGTGCAGCAGCTATATGGTCATAATGCTGGTACGAACGTCGTTCCGCTGACCATGCAGGGCGAACCGGTCACCGGACAGTTGGATTTGTATGCCACTGCAGCGGTCGATAAGCATTCAGACGAGCTTATCATCAAAGTCGCTAATACCGGAATCCGTAACAAGCGGATTAAGTTGAACTTGAACGGTCTTTCGGCCGGTAAGCATAAAGGGACGCTTACGTTGCTCCATTCTTCCGACTTGGAAGCTAAAAACACGTTGTGTAATCCTTCGACAGTAGTCCCGCTCGTTTCTGATATTGAGGTGGAGGCTCCGCAGGGAGAAGTGAACTTGAGACCGCTTAGTTTCTCCGTCTATCGTATCAAATTATGAATAATAGTAGGTCCTGCCATTGATCGTTTTCGTGCAACCGGTATAGGAGCTTTCGGTGACAGGTCGGACCAGTATTTTGGAGCTTGTTTCGAACGCCGGAGACTTGCCAGGACTTAACCTTACTTCCTTTCCCAACAAAGGCCAAGGACGAACCATGCCTTGTAGTAGTCCTTGGCCTTATTGTACATTACCTTTTACTTGGCTTATTTTAGATGAAATTCCTGAATCGTTCCAAACTTTTTGTTATTTCAAATATTTATGGAAAAAATGTTCGATTTTGTCGAACGGGATTACTGACAGGTTGTCGTAAAGGTCGACATGGTTGGCACCGGGGAGGATCAGCAACTCTTTGTTATCACCCGTTAGTTTCTTGAATGCGTCTTCGCTGAAATAACGGGAATGGGCTTTCTCGCCGTGTATCATGAGTACGGCACTACGGCTTTCGTCGCTGTAAGTGAGTAAAGGCATGTTGATGAACGAAAGAGCCGATGTCTTGTTCCATCCTCCGTTGGAGTTGAGTGACCGTTTGTGATAACCACGGTCGGTCTTATAATAGTTGTGATAGTCTTTTACAAACCAGGGGACATCGTCGGGGAGTGGATCGACCACTCCGCCGGTGAGGGCGTATGAGCCGTTCTTCGTGTCTATTGTACGTTGTTCGTTGAGTTGGCGGCGGAGTTCGTGGCGCTGGTCGGCATTCATGGAGTCGAAATAGCCGTTTGCGTTTACCCGGCTCATGTCGTACATCGTGGAAGTGACTGTGGCCTTGATGCGGGTATCGATCGTGGCAGCGTTGAGTGCCATACCTCCCCATCCGCAAATACCGATGATGCCGATGCGTTCGGGATCGACGTCATCGTGTGTAGAGAGGAAATCCACAGCTGCGCAAAAGTCCTCGGTGTTGATGTCGGGAGAGGCTACATAGCGGGGTGTTCCACCACTCTCTCCAGTGTATGAAGGATCGAAAGCGATGGTTAGGAAACCGCGTTTTGCCATTGTTTGTGCGTAGAGGCCTGATGCTTGTTCCTTCACGGCCCCGAAAGGACCGGATATAGCGATAGCCGCCATTTTCCCGTTTATATTCTTTGGTGTATACATATCGGCTGCAAGCGTGATGCCGTAGCGGTTGCGAAATGTTACCTTACTGTGATTCACTTTATAGCTCTTCGGGAAAATCTTGTCCCATTCTTTTGTCAATTCTAAGTCTTCCATTTCTATATTCTTTTTATCAGTTTGAATTATATTCTCTTCAATTATCCTGTTTCCTGCCTCCATTGCCGTGACTCCAGCCATCAACAATGCTAATGCTATTATTTTTTTCATATCTTTTGTATTGATTTGGCCGATGCGCAACCAACAATGGTATTAGCCGGCACATTTTTGAATCTATTGCATTGATTTTTTTACAAAGGTCGGCATGTATTCTTTTTCTCTTTGTAGATAAATTACGGATATTATGCCCTGAATTACTGTTTTGCCGATATATACCAATCTGTTCGCGACAAAATCTCCCGGAGAGGGATGTTTGTTAGTTTGCTCTCGATCCAAGCTGTAAAATCGAAAGTTTTAAGGAGTTGTTTTTCGTATTTGTCTTGCCGGATACGCATTATATCCTTTTGGTATTGTGACCACAGCTTCTCTTGGTCTTTTTTATAGATGGGCAATGGATGGGCCATTAGGAAGCGGAATAGTAGTTTTTCGGTGATATACACTTGCTTCTCGTAACCGATCATTCGCTTGATGGAGCTTATTTCGTTCGCGAAAAAGCAATAGTTCCCTAGTTCTGCCTGGATAAGGAGATTGATGAGGCGGGCTGTTTTGTAGGACGGCAATGTGTGGAAGGATTTGCCGGAACCGAGTATGTTTTTCATGCTTTTACGGGCTTTCATCGGTTCTCCCAGGCAAAGATAAAGGATGGAAGAATAGAGGGATAGTTTTAGTTGGGTTTCCGGTCTGGTCATGGTTGCTTTCTTAGCAAAAAAATCGGTATAGGTCTCTGTAAGATGCACTGCCGCGTCAAATTGTCCGGTGTTGAGCAATCCCGAGAGTTCGTACAGGTAGTGGCGTCCTTGTACTTCCATCAGGAACTCTGTTGGGTAGTTGCCCGTGCTGATTTCTTTCAGTTTGGACAAAAAGAAAGGCATTTCCCGGTATAATCCGGCAACGTGCAGGCTGTTCAGTACTCCCTCTATGGCGCTCAGGTAGTAGATCGGTGGGTTGAGGATTAGATGCCGGTTCGCTTCGAAAAGCGCGATCAGTTCCTGATAGAAGCGGATCGCCGATTTATAGTTTCCGGCATTCAGGTAGTAGGTCGCTTGGAACAACAGGTGAAGTTTGTGTGCCTCGAATCCCTGGTAGGAATGGTTGGCGATCAAGTTCAGTTCGCTTAAAACAAGATCGTTCAGGTTCTCTTTCTGTTTGTTCGAACGGGCATACCCTTTATAGGTAATGCGGTATTTCAGAATATCATATAGTTGCAGGTGGAGGTTCGTGTTGCGGGCATATTTCATTACGTCGTTAATCTGCATTTGTTTGCTTACCAGTTCTTTCTCGCTGATGCCTTCGAAACCGAGTGTGCTTAGATATTTCAATTCCGTACGGTAAATCAGAAGGAGGAGTGGATCGTTTTCGTATGTGACGGCCAGCTTCTTTGCTTTTTCCAATTCGGCAAGTGCATTGTCGAAAAGTTCCCGTTCGAAAAGAATGCCAGCCTTTGTGATATAATTGAAGATAGTCGTCTGTATGTCTTGTTTCTCCCTCAATTGGACGAGGCAATCCAACAATACCCGATAAAGATGCTTGGCTGCTATCTCAAAGCTTTTTTCGTTCATTTTGCCGCAAAACTTCTCATATATTTGTTCGGCGGAGAAGCCTTCGCATACCAGGTCGTATAGAACCATATAATGTTTATCCCCGTTTTGCAGGTTGGTATAGAGTCTGATGTATCGTTTTTCCGCTTTGGAAAGCGACTTGATCAATAGCATGACCTGATTGAGTTTTGTGGCCTGTTTCATAAATTTATCTGTTTGTCTATAAGATATATTTTGTATATGTTATTTACAAAAATAAGATTTGGGTTTATCTTTTCCAAAGAATTATGTGGAAAAAAGAAACGATATACATATTATATTTGTAACGCTTCATTGCAAATGATTCATAATTTAATACGAAATAAAATATGGACACAACACAAATATCCAGACGACAAATCCTGGTGGTTGGGAGTTGCAATACCGATATGGTTATAAAAGCCGCTCATCTGCCTCGTCCGGGTGAAACGATTTTGGGTGGAACATTCTTTATGAATCCCGGTGGAAAAGGGGCGAACCAAGCTGTGGCGATAGCGCGTTTGGGTGGTTCCGTCACTTTTATATGCAAGACCGGAAGTGATATATTCGGTCACCAGTCACAACAACTTTTCGAGGAGGAGGGAATCAATACCTCTTATGTCTTTTCAGATTCCGGGAATCCTTCCGGCGTAGCCCTGATCACGGTGGACGAAAAAGCGGAAAACTGCATTGTCGTCGCTTCGGGAGCGAATGCTAACCTTCTGCCGTCCGATCTAGCGAAGGCAGAGGAGGCTATTGAGTTGGCTGACTTGATCCTGATGCAGCTGGAGGTCCCGATGGAGACCGTGTGCTTTGTTGCGGATATCGCCTGGCAAAAGGGGAAGAAAGTGATTCTGAATCCGGCTCCGGCACATCCATTACCGGCCGATCTGCTCCATCATTTATATTTGATCACGCCGAACGAGACGGAAGCGGAGATGATTACCGGTGTGAAGATAACGGACGATATTTCAGCGGTGGAGGCCGCCCGTGTCCTTTCGGGAATGGGAGTGCAGCATGTTATTATTACGCTGGGATCAAAAGGGGCACTTATTTGTAGCGACGGAAAAGCCGAGATAGTTCCCGCTTTGAAAGTAGAAGCTGTCGACACGACTGCCGCCGGCGATGTATTTAATGGAGCCCTGACTGTCGCTTTGTCCGAAGGGCGAAATTTGAAAGAATCCGTCCGGTTTGCCTGTAAGGCTTCGGCTATCTCGGTGACACGTGTAGGGGCGCAGTCGTCAGCTCCTTATCGGAACGAAGTGGATATATTCGATTAATCAAATCTTGTATAAATTCAATAACATGAAAAAAACGATTCTTTTTACCTGTTTGACCGCTTTGCTGGCGGCCTGTTCCGGAAAATCGGCTGTAACTGCTCCGGAAGAAACGACGGTGCAGCCTGTCAACCTGATATTGGATACGGACCTGGGACCGGATTATGATGATGTCGGTGCGATGGCTCTGATGCACGCGTTGGCTGATAGTGGGCAAGTGAACATTTTAGCGGTTGTTTCGTCTAATAAGGACGAGCATGTCGTACCCTGCATAGAAGTGCTGAACACCTATTTCAACCGACCGGACATTCTTGTCGGTGCTCCGAAAAGCGAGGGTGGCGTTTCGCTGACCACCTGGCATAAGATTAAATGGACGGAAGAGCTTCCGGCACGTTATCCATATAAAACGGCAAAAACCTCGGATGCTTCGGATGCGGTGAAGGTCTATCGCCGGATTTTGAGTACGCAGCCGGATAGCAGCGTTGTGGTTTGTACGATCGGTTTTTTCACCAACCTGAAGAACCTATTGCTTTCCGGTGGTGACGAATATAGTCCGCTTTCCGGCTGTGATTTAGTCGCGAAGAAGGTGAAACGGGTGGTTTCGATGGCAGGTTTGTTTCCCGAAGGGAAGGAATTTAATGTCTATTGTGATACCCCAGCATCCCGTGTGGTGGCAGAGCGATGGCCTACGGAAATCATATTTAGTGGTTTTGAAATCGGAAATATGATTTTTACCGGGAAGAAGCTGGTCCAGATGGATGTGGAAGACAGTCCTGTGAAAGATGCCTATTCGCTCTGTTTTGCCGAAGGCGATCCAAATGGCCGGATGAGTTGGGATCTTACGGCTGTGCTGGTGGCAGTCAAAGGGTATGAACCTTATTATAATGTGGAGCGCGGAACGTTCCGTGTCGTGAATGATGAAGGAGCCAATAGCTGGACACCGGATGGGAAAGGTAAGGACCTTCGTCTGATCGAGAAAGTGCCGGCGGTGGAGATGGCGGTTCTTATTGAAAATTATATGATGCATCAACCTGTTTCAAAGTAAGGAAGTTATGTTTATAGTACAAGATTATTCGTTGGCGATCCTGTTTTGTGTTGTCACAATGCTTTGTTGGGGATCGTGGGGAAATACACAGAAGCTGGCCTCGAAGACTTGGCGGTATGAGTTCTTTTATTGGGATTATGTGATTGGAGTGTTGCTCTTTTCCGTTTTTTCCGCTTTTACGTTGGGCAGCTTTGGCTCTGAGGGGCAGGGGTTTCTGCTTAATTTGCCACAAGCTGATATGAGATCGTTAGGGAGCGCTTTCCTGGGGGGCATTATTTTTAATGCAGCCAATATCCTATTATCGGCAGCTATTGCAATTTGCGGCCTGTCGGTAGCTTTTCCGGTCGGAATCGGGCTGGCGTTGGTATTAGGCGTATTAGTCAATTATTTCGGAGCGGCTAAAGGAGAACCTTTGTATATCTTTATTGGCGTAGCTCTGATCGCAGTTGCTATCCTGCTGAACGGTCTGGCCTATAAGAAAGCATTGGTCGGTTCGAAAAAAGTGTCGGGAAAAGGTCTTTTTATTTCTGTCGCAGCAGGTGTGATCATGGCTTTCTTCTACCGTTTTGTTGCGGCTTCGATGGATCTGGATAATTTTGCAGAGCCCGCATTGGGCAAGCTGACACCTTATACCGCTGTGTTTATCTTCTCTTTAGGCGTGTTTGTTAGTAATTTCCTGTTTAATACGATCGCTATGAAACGTCCGGTGGAAGGTGAACCAGTTTCTATCTCCGGTTATTTCAAGGGGAATACCAAGACACACTTGGTGGGTATATTAGGAGGCGTTATCTGGTGTATCGGGCAGTCTTTTAGTATGATCGCTTCTGAAAAGGCCGGAGCTGCCATTTCGTACGGTTTGGGGCAGGGGGCGACGCTTGTATCCGCACTTTGGGGGATTCTGATATGGCATGAATTCAGAAGAGCTCCACGTTCTTCGGATTTTCTGAATGCCGGAATGTTCGTCCTGTTTGTGATTGGCCTGGGCTTCCTTATTTATGCAGGGGCGTGAGTCGGAGTCTAAAACAAGAACGGTTCCGGGGAAGTTGCAATAATTTTGGTGCGTTTTATCCCAGCTATAAGTTATTTATCGCGAAAAAGCCTTACATTTGTCTTAGTTTCTTGTTTATTGGATATGTACAAAACTAAAAAGCAGGCTTTATGAAAGAGGATAATGATATTTTCAAGAAGTTCCGGGACTCTTTTAGTAAGATTGACGGACATTTCCATATATTAGAACAGCGTGTACCCGTAGAACGGCAGATGGAATATTTTAAATACTCGGAAAAGATCAGGAAAGATCAGGATAAGCCGGATATCTCGAAAATGGATTTTTCGGTTTTCGAGGATAGTCTGGATGATCCCGAATCGACTGTGGAACATAAGAAGTATGTATTGTCTATGCTCGCGACCTCACGACAGGTAAAAGCATACAGGATATTGGAAGAATATGCCCAGGCTCCGGATCCGGATGTGGCAGACTGGGCATATATGGCTTTGATGGAAAGCCGTATCGCTCTGGAATCCGAACTGTCGGACGAGAAGCAGATTTATATCTCTACCGGTTTGGGAGGAAAAGGGGAGAAGTTGCGTTTTTATGTGCTGATCCTGGCGAATGAGCTGAAACCGTTCTTGGAGTATCAGAAGAAAGTGATTGAACGTGAATTCCCCTATTCCTTGGAAAAGGCGGGTTGCGAAATCGAGCGGTTGACAATAGGTGAAAAATGTATGGAGCTGGTTTTCCTGATCCCTGTCCGGGCAGATATCAAGCAGGCGCTGGACAAGGTGATCAACGAATGTAACCAGTATGGAAACTTTCTTTCGCAGGTCTTCACGATCACGAATGTGAAGGAGTTGTCGGCCGAGGAAGTGGAAGAGATTATAAAAAAGAATGGAGGAAACAGTCAAGCAAGCCATTAAATATGGTATAGTGGGAGTGAGTAATACGGTGATAACCGCCGTTGTCATCTGGATCATGATGAAGTTGTTCGGATGTTCGGATGTTGTTTCGAATATGGTCGGTTATGTAGCAGGCGTATTGAATAGTTTTATATGGAATAAGCAATGGACATTCCGAAGTTCGGCTGGATGGATCGGCAGTGCCGTCCGTTTCGGTGTCGTGTTCGGAGTGTGTTATCTGTTGCAATTGGGGCTTTTAGTGTATGTCCTGAATCCATACCTGTCGATCGACCCATATTATAACCAATTGATAGCAATGGCTTTTTACACGGTGATTAATTTTATCATGAATAAGTTTTATACGTTTAAAGCTTAAATGCAGATGAAGAAACTTGCGGTCATAGTCCCTTGTTATAACGAGGAGTTGGTCATTGCCGAATCATACCGGCGTACACGGGAGGCGTTGCATAAGCTCCCTGTTTTAACGGAAATTATCTATATCAACGACGGCAGTAGAGACCGGACGCGTCTGATGCTGGACGAGATCGCGGCTTCCGATCCGCAGGTGAAGGTGATCCATTTCTCCCGTAACTTCGGACATCAGCCGGCTGTCACGGCAGGTATCAACAATTGCGATGCCGACTTGGCTGTCATTCTGGATGCCGATATGCAGGACCCTCCCGAACTTATCCCATCCATTCTCGAATTGCAGGAAAAGGAGCAGGCGAACGTGGTTTATTGCGTCCGCAAGTCCCGCGAAGGGGAAGGGCTTTTCAAGAAAGTGACGGCGAAGGCTTTTTACCGTATGCTGAACTACATGAGTGATGTGAATTTCCCGTTAGATACAGGCGATTTCCGCTTGATAGACCGCAAGGTGATGGATCAGTTCGACCGTTTTCAGGAGCGTGGAAAATATATTCGCGGACTGATCAGCTGGGTAGGCTTCAAGCAGGTTCCTTTCTATTATGAACGAGAGGCACGTATTGCCGGAGAAACGAAATACCCGTTCAGCAAAATGTGGAAGTTTGCCACCACCGCTATGCTTTATTTCTCCAAGAAACCGTTGCGCCTGGCGACAAGCTTGGGCTTTATCGCCGTATTGGTCGGCATCGTGCTGGCCGTCTGGTTTACCTTAGGCAAGATATACGGCTTCAGCAATGCTGAAACAGGTTGGACTTCCATCATGACCTCCGTTATTTTCTTTGGCGGCGTCCAATTGCTGACAGTCGGTGTGTTAGGGCAATATATCGGCATCTTGTTTGACGAGATCAAAGCACGTCCGGAATATATTATCGATGAGAAGAAGAATTTCTAATCTGAATCTGGCTATTCGTGAATAAATACCCCATCGATCCAGATCGTAGCCTTTTGCCCTTTGAATTTGAGCAGGACATAATTCGGATCAGCCGGTCCTAACGGGAAGTGTGCGATAAACCATTCCTGCCAGAGCTCCTTTTTTATTTCAGCATCGGTAATTACCTCTACCTCTCCGGTTAATGCCACGCTATTGCCATTTTCGCTATAGCATAAGCCTGCTTTGGGATTCAGACGGAAATCTTTCGTTTTCAGAGAGTCGTTGCCGGTTGCCATCCAGACCACGGAATATCCTTCCGATTTGATTTTGCTCATGGGGACAGGGCGGGGATACCCTTCTTCGTTGACGGAAGTAATAACCACAACCTCGCAACGTTGCAATAACTGTTCTGCTTTTTCTTTCATAAGTTTCATATTTCAATGCTTTATTAGTTACGTGCAAATGTAGGGGTGGAACTGCCCTGCTCTATTGTAAAAAAACGACTTTTTCATTCCAGGTAAGTCAGCAAGACATCTTCGGGGATAGGGATCGAGAGGAAAGAAGCCGGTGTATTGCCGGATAACTGCCGGATTTCCTTATTGAAGTGGGAGAGGTCGTAATAGCCCGCTTCAACGGCAATCGTAAGCAGGTTGTCCGGTACGCAATTTTTCAGCAGGTCGATGGTGTTTCTGAATTTCATGATCCGGCTGTATTCTTTTGGAGTATAGCCGGTATATGCTTTGAATTTGCGTTCGAAATGACGTTGGCAAATGCAGATTTCATCCGTCAATTGCAGGATCGGGAGACGCCCTTTCGAGCGATTGATCTGCTGCACGGCGAACGGAATCTGAGGATCAATCTCATAGTTGTCTTTCAGGCGGTGGATAAGGAACCGTTCGATCAGGCAAATCTGCTGCTGTAAAGTCTGTGCTTCACATAATGATTCGGCAAACGAGTCCGTAAAGAGAAGCGTCAAGTCGTTGCTGCTTATCCTCTGGTTCGTAAATTCAGAGAGAGGCGGTTTGCAGAAAGCGGTTAACCCGCAAGGATGGAAACGGACTCCCAGCATGTGAACGCTCGGCGTGTTCGTGACCAATTCCGAGAAAGTAGTCATCGGACCGACGAAGAAGCAACGATAGGGTTGCATGACCGGCTGGTTCGTGCCGACACATTGTGCAGTGTCTCCAATGGAAAAGATAAAGTCGCAGCAACCGTCCGGCAATATTTTGAAGTACGTGCCGAGTTCGGTTTTTCCTTTGAATACCCAATATTTATCAATGTAGGCCGACAATAGTCCGCAAGGTTGATATTCGGTGTACATATTTTTCTTGTTTTAGCGCGTGGCGAACGGGTGGATTACCGAACAAATCTGAGTCACCAGCCTGCGGATATTTTCTCTCGCAAATTCCGGTTCCATCGCTTTCTCCATTGTGACTGGACCGGGTGTGATCGAGAATATTCCCTGGAAGCCGGCCCGGTTCATTTGAGCTGCATCTTCTATGCTTCCTGCAAGTACTATGACGGGAATATTTTGTTTCCGGGCCTCTTCCAAGATACCGGAAGGCACTTTCCCCATCACTGTTTGCCGATCAGCCCGTCCTTCACCGGTAAAGATCAGGTCGGCTCCTGTTATTCTCTTACCGAAGTCCAGCACGTCGAGCATCAGGCGGATACCCGGTTTCAACTCGGCATTCAGGAACGCAAGGAAACCTCCGCCCATTCCTCCGGCTGCCCCGGCTCCGGGGATATCCGAAATGTCTTTGCCAGTAGTCGACAGGATAACCCGTGAAAGTGCCTGCATACCGGTATCCAGTTCTTTGACCATCTTGGTATCGGCTCCCTTTTGCGAAGCGAAGACGTAAGCCGCCCCGTCAGACCCGCAGAAGGGATTGCGTACATCGCAGGCAATCGTGAAGCGGGCCTCCTTTAAAGCCGGATGTACGGCAGATGTATCGATGGAGGCTACCTGCGACATGATCCTGCCTCCTGTCCCCAACAGATTTCCCCGCTTGTCCAGGAAACGAAACCCTAAGGCTTGCAGCATACCTAACCCTGCATCGTTGGTGGCACTGCCGCCTATGCCCACGATAAAATGGCGGCAACCTTGTTCGAGGGCGTCGAGAATCAGTTCTCCCGTCCCGTAAGTAGTCGTCAGCATCGGATTCCTTTTGTCTTCGGGAACCAAAGGCAAGCCGCTGACGGCTGCCATCTCGATCAGAGCTGTTTGCCCGTCGCCCGAAATACCGTACCGTCCCTGCACGAGCTCCATCAAAGGACCGTGTGCCGGCAGGGTCCGGTATTTCCCTTTTGTTGCGGAGGTGAGTATGTCTAACATTCCTTCGCCTCCGTCGGCGATCGGAAACAGCAAGGTCTCGCAATCGGGAAAGATCGTTTTGATACCTTCCATTACTGCACTTCCGGCTTCTTCCGAGGTCAGGCAGCCTTTAAAAGAGTCGATGGCTATTATTGCTTTATTCATTTTATCCGTCTTATAATGCTTCAGATGGTTTGTGAGTTCAAATGTATCTAAAGTTTATGAGAAATGACGGATTTCCAGAGAGAAGACAAAGCAATAAATAGATGCTCATTGGGAACAATTAGGTTAAAAAGAATGTTCCTTAAATAGAATTCAACATAAAAACAACTGAAATATGAAAGCAAATATAGGATTGATCGGGCTCGCCGTGATGGGCGAGAACCTGGCGCTCAACATGGAAAGCAAAGGCTTCACGGTTGCCGTATATAACCGGAGCATACCCGGCGAAGAGGGAGTCGTAGACCGTTTTATCAATGGCCGGGGCAAAAGCAAACGTTTTATCGGAACGCATTCGATCGAACAATTGGTCGACTCGGTGAAAAGTCCTCATATCATCATGATGATGGTCAAAGCGGGGCGTCCTGTAGACGAGCTGATCTCGCAATTGCTCCCTTTCCTTTCGTCGGGCGATGTAATTATCGACGGAGGCAATTCTGACTTCCACGACACGGAACGTCGTGTGAAGGAGTTGGAAAAGAAAGGGATCTATTTCGTCGGAACCGGAATTTCGGGAGGCGAGGAAGGAGCCTTGCACGGCCCGTCTGTGATGCCCGGAGGTTCGGTGGAAGCTTGGCCGCTGGTGAAAGACATCTTGCAGGGAATTTCCGCCAAGTTGGACGATGGTTCGCCTTGCTGCGAGTGGATCGGAGCGGGGGGAGCCGGCCATTTTGTGAAGATGGTGCACAACGGCATCGAATATGGGGATATGCAGCTTATTTCCGAAGCCTATTCGCTGTTGAAAAACCGGAAAGGATTGGACAACGATGCGATGGCCGTCGTCTTTGACGAATGGAACGGAGGAGAATTGGATAGTTTCCTGATCGAGATAACCGCCAATATTCTGCGTTTTCGTGACGAAGACGGAAAACCGTTGCTCGACAAGATATTGGATGTCGCCGGACAGAAGGGAACCGGCAAATGGAGCGCGATTGCAGCGATGGACGAGAATGATCCGCTGACGTTGATCACCGAAGCGGTTTACGCCCGCTTGCTCTCGGCCTTGTATCCCGAACGAATAAAGGCGGCAAGCCTTTATAGTGGAAAGTTGAAAGTTGAAAGTGGAAAGTTATCAGACAACGCTCAACTTTCAACTTTCAACTTTCAACTTTCAATTGAAGACGTCCGTCAGGCACTATACGCAGCCAAGCTGATTTCCTATGCACAGGGATTCTCCTTGCTTCGCCACGCTTCCGAGCATTATGGTTGGGATTTGGATTACGGGACGATTGCCCGCATCTGGCGTAAGGGGTGTATCATCCGTTCCGTCTTCCTGCAAAAGATCACGGAGGCATACCGGAAGGACCCGGACTTGGAAAACCTGCTCTTTGATGACTTTTTCCACACTAAGATACAGGAGGCTCTTCCTGCCTGGCGCCGGATTGTCGCCGAAGGTGCGCTGAGCGGTGTCGCCCTGCCTGCCATGAGTTCAGCTCTAAACTATTTTGATGGGTTGCGCACGCTGTATTCGGCAGCGAATATGATTCAGGCTCAACGCGACTATTTCGGCGCTCATACTTATGAACGTTCCGATCGCGAACGTGGTCATTTCTTCCACACCAATTGGACTGGGGAAGGAGGCAATACGGTTTCGGGCACGTATAGCGTCTGATTCTACTGTTTTGGAACTTTCCGAAAACCTCAAAAATAGTTTTTGAAGCTTTCGTAGAGTTCCGCCATCCTCAAAAATGTTTTTTGAGGCTTTCAGAAAGTTCTGCCACCCTCAAAAATGTTTTTTGAGGCTTCCGGAAAGTTCTGACATCATTAAATTAAAAAAGCAAATGAAAACAGCAAGTAATCAATTATTAGTCATATTCGGAGCTTCCGGCGACCTGACGGGGCGGAAGCTCTTGCCCTCGCTCTACGAATTGCACATTCGGGGCTTATTGCCGGAACGTTTCTGCATCTTGGGGGCGGCCCGTACGGAATATACGGATGACGAGTACCGCGCTTTCGAAAAGGTGCATATCCGGGAATCCCTGAAGAACAAGGAGGTGGACGATGTTGAACTGGACAGTTTCCTCCGCCGTGTTTTTTACCTTGCGTTCGATTCGACTAATTCCGCCGGATACCATAAACTGAAAGATCGTATCCATCAGTTACGGCAAGAGCAGCAGTTGCCGGACAAGATCATCTATTATCTTGCCACGCCGCCGGTGATGTACGAGTTGATCCCGACCTGCCTGAAAGAAAACGGGATGAATGTTGCCGGAAGCGAGGACGGTTGGCGCCGCGTGATCGTGGAGAAGCCTTTCGGAACGAGCCTCGAATCGGCCGAACGTCTGAACAAGCATCTCATCCATATCTTCGATGAGAAGGAAATTTACCGTATAGACCATTATCTGGGGAAAGAGACGGTGCAGAACATCCTGGTTCTCCGTTTCTCCAACGGCATATTCGAACCGTTGTGGAACCGTAATTACATCGACTCGATCGAGATCAGTGCCTCGGAAACACTTGGCGTGGAGAATCGCGGGAAATATTATGACGGGGCGGGGGCTTTGCGCGACATGATCCAGAACCATCTGATGCAACTGATGGCATTTACGGCGATGGAGTCGCCTTCGGTGTTCGACCCGGAGCCGATCCGTGACGAGATCGTGAAGGTGTTCCGCGCTTTGCGTCCGTATAAGACGCATGATATGGACAACCTGATTGTGCGTGGCCAGTACGACGGCTACCGGGAAGAGAAGAATGTGGCGCCTGACTCCACTACGGAGACGTACGTCGCTATGAAAATGTTTATCGATAACTGGCGCTGGAGCGATGTACCGTTCTATATCTTTACTGGGAAGAAATTACCGGAAAAGAGTTCGGAGATCGTCGTGAACTTCAAGTCTACTCCTCACCAGCTTTTCGTCGGACAATGTTCGGGAGGTTCCTGCAACAAACTGATTATCCGTATCCAGCCGGACGAGAGCATCACGCTGAAGTTCGGCCTGAAGATGCCGGGAGCCGGTTTCACGGTGAAGCAGGTAGGTATGGATTTTCGCTATGATTCGCTTTCGAAGAACTATCTGCCCGATGCCTATGAACGCCTGTTGCTCGATGCCATGTTGGGCGATTCGACTTTGTATGCCCGTAGCGACGCTTTGGAGGCAAGCTGGCGGCTGATCGACCCGATCCTCCATCATTGGAAGGAGGAGGGTGCGAAGAACCTGTTCTTCTACGCCCCCGGTGAAGACGGCCCGATCGAAAAGGCCAAGTTGGGGATGACACCGAAGGATTGCCCTTGTCAAAGTTGTCAATGATAAAAAAGGATGATTATGATCATAGAGAATTTTAAAGATGATAAAGAGGCCCTCCGGGCAATGACCGGAGAGCTTATCCGGTATATGGACCGGAAAGATGACGGCCTGCCTTTCAACCTCGCTTTGTCGGGAGGAGGGACGGCACAGAAGATGTTCGCTCTTTGGGTGGATGAATATAAGGATAAGATCGACTGGGATGCGATCCGTTTCTTTTGGGTCGATGAACGATGTGTTCCGCCAACTGACCCGGACAGTAATTATGGACATGCAAACGAGCTTTTGTTCAAGCCGCTGCATATACCCGTCGGTCATGTGCACCGCATTCATGGAGAAGTGGAACCTGGTACGGAAGCGATGCGTTATTCGCGTGTCGTGAAAGAGTATCTGCCCCGGCACGGGCAATTGCCCTATTTTGATTGCATCATCTTGGGTATCGGAGGTGATGCGCATACTGCGTCCATTTTTCCGGATACCTTGCCGCTGTTGACGGACAGCCGTAATTACGCCGTTTCCCAACATCCCGAATCCCATCAGTTCCGTATCACGATGACCGGCCCGCTGATCCTGAACGATTCGCCGTTGCTGGTCCCGGTCTTGGGGACGGGAAAGAAAGAGATGCTCGAAGAGCTGAAAAAAGGCTATTCGGCAACCCATCCTACGCCTGCCGCCTATATCCTTACTCATGCGGTAGAGGCGTTTGTATACACGACTTTATGATAAGGTGGGGTGGAGTGAGAATAAAAAAGAGGTTCAACTGCAAAAAATGATGCTGCTGAACCTCTTTTTTTGTTGTAATTTATTATTTCGATGTTTTCATCGAGAGCTTTTCCAAGAAGTAAACGATGGCGTAGCCTAAAACCATCAGGCCGACAGCTTCCCAAACAAGTTGATTCGGCATGATGTTGGCTTCGACTAAAGGCTTTACAATGCCGTGGCTGTCCGTATAAGTCTCGATCGTTTCCTTCCAGGGCCAAACCTTGTTTAGCGAACCGAGCATAAAACCGGCCAATACGGAGATCGTAATGTCGTGGAACCGGCGGAGAGCGAACGAAAGCACACGGGAGAAACTGGTGATACCGATTGCCGCACCGCAGATAAACACTAACATTACGGGAATATTGAATGTCTTTACCGCCTCCATGATATAAAAATATTTGCCTAACAGCACTAAAATGAAACTACCCGATATACCCGGCAGGATCATGGCACAGATGGCTATCGCTCCGCAAAGGAAGATAAAGAACAGGTTGGAAGGTGTCTCGGCTGGTGTCGCAACCGTTATGTAGAATGCAATAACGATCCCGATGATATAACTCAGGATCGTTTTCCAATCCCATTTCTTGATATCTTTGGAAACGAACCAGGTGGAAGCAAGTACCAATCCGAAGAAGAAGGACCAGACCAGAATAGGGTGGTCTGTCAACAGCCAGGTAATGATTTTTGCCAATGAGAAGATACTGATCCCGATCCCTGCAATGATGGATAGCAGGAAGTTGGCATTGATTGCTTTCCAGAATGCCGCGATTTTTCCGGTAAAAAGCAGTTTGAGACTGGCTCCGTTAATGCTTTTGATCGAGTCGATCAACTCTTCATAGATTCCGACAATGAAGGCGATGGTCCCGCCTGATACGCCAGGCA
The DNA here is from genome assembly GCF_001915675.1 of Parabacteroides sp. merdae-related_45_40. Classification (NCBI taxonomy): domain Bacteria; kingdom Pseudomonadati; phylum Bacteroidota; class Bacteroidia; order Bacteroidales; family Tannerellaceae; genus Parabacteroides; species Parabacteroides sp. merdae-related_45_40. The sequence goes on from NZ_MNQY01000134.1 coordinate 26,500, forward strand.
CGACGTCTGCCGCACCCATACCCATGCCTTTTAGAACTAAGAGGCCGTAGTCTTTTAGATTTCTTTTCATGTTTAATTATTATTATCCTTATTCTTGAGGAATTCTTTCACCAGGTCTTCCGGTGGAATATGTTTGCTGCCGATACGCTCGATTATCCCTTCATAACTGAGCCCGGCATTTTTTAGATAATCGAGCAATTCTTCGGGAGATGTCTGCCTGTAGTGCTCACCGAAATGTTTCATATCTCCTTTTGCCAGATATGCCATTGCCATATGAAGATGCATATAAGGCATTTCCGGACTGCCTTCCAACACTTTCTTATAGTATTGTAAGGCTTTGTCAATATCTCCTTTCATAAACAAATATTGGCCGGCACGGTATAAGCTCTCGAAGTCTTCTTGCTGCTTGTCTTCCACTTGGTCGAGGGCGGTGAAAAGGCGTTCAGTTGCTTCCATAGCCTTGTGTTCGTCTCCGTTTTCCAGATATGTAAGGGCCAGTAAGGAAAGGATGCGGATATTCTTCGGGAATAGCCTGGACGCTTGCATCAGGGCATCAGAGGCTTCTTTGTCACGTCCTGTTTCGACACAACATCGGATATAATTGATATAAATGCTTGAATCTTTCAGCTGACGGTTCTGTCTTAGTAGCTCTTTCAGCAAAACATAAGCCTTTTCGTAGTTCTCCAGCTTAATGTAGCATTCGGCAAGCAGGGGAGTGATGCGAATGTGGATATCGTCGGTCGTTGCAATATCATTATATACCTCGATTGCCTTCTCGTAATTTTCGTTCATGTACAGGCAATAGGCCTTCAGAATCTTCAACTCTTCGTTCGAATCGTCGCATGTGAGGGCAAAGTCGAATGCTTCGATCGCTTTCTCATAGTCTCCGCTGATGGAATAGAGGCGACCCAAAGTGAACCAGTAGTCGTTGGAGTAGGGGTTCTTGTCGATCAGTTCGTTACAGACCTCGATCGCTCTTTTTATATCGCCCTCTATTTCTAAATTATAGCAAAGCTCGTCTTTCAGGATCAGGTTGTCCGGGAAAAGCATAAGTCCGCGATTGATGAAATCGTGTGCTTCCTTAGTCATTTCCACATCCCCTAAGATTGGTGCGATATATTCGAATAGTGTTTCTAAATACTCGCATTTGTTGGCGATGAGTTTTTCTACATGTCCGATTACTTTGTCATACGAATCTTGCATGACGTAACATTCGAGACGCAGCATGTCGAGATCTTGATTGTCGGTTTCAGCTATTGATTCGATCAGAGCGAGCGCACTGTCATAGTCCTCGTTGTAGACATACGACTTGCATTGCCTGATCTGCAAATCGGGATTACCGGGATGAAGCCGTAGCCCTAGAGCCAGGACTTCATCATAGTAAGTATAATCATCAGATTCTTCAAAACTGTCCAACAGTTCATCGATTTCATCGGCATCAAAATAGGCGTCCTTACCTTCCTGGTGGCCGGTCAGATAACGTTGTAACAGGCGTGAAATATCTTTTTTCTTCATACTATATAATTGTTAATCAATGTGCCAATATGCCAATGCAATTGCATTCTTCCATTGGCACATTATCCCATTGGGATATTATTTATCTTTTACCTTGCTCCATGTATCTTTCAAGGATACTGTGCGGTTGAAGACTAATTTATCGACTGTAGAATCTTTATCTACATTGAAATAGCCGATACGCTGGAACTGTAGGTAGTCGAGCGGTTTGGAGTCTGCCAAGAACTTTTCGACATAACAATTTGTCAATACTTTCAAGGAGTTCGGGTTGATGATCTCTTTCATTGCTTCTAAAGGCGAGCAGTTTTTTGCTTCGCGGATAGCCGCCATCTCGTCGCGCGGGTTTTCCACTTTCCACAGGCGGTCGTATAGACGGACTTCTGCCGGCAGACAGTGTGCACAACTCAACCAATGGAGCGTACCTTTTACTTTCCGGTTGCTGTCCGGCATTCCGCTCTTGGTGTTCGGGTCGTATTCGCAATAGATTTCCGTAATCTCGCCGTTCTCGTCTTTCTTGCAGCCTGTACATTTTACGATATAAGCGTTTTTCAAGCGAACTTCCTGGCCGGGAGTCATACGGAAAAATTTCTTCGGAGCATCTTCCATAAAGTCTTCCCGTTCGATCCACAGCTCGCGGCTGAATTCGATCGTATGGCTACCTGCCGACAGATCTTCCGGATTGTTGATCGCCTCCATCTCTTCCACTTGCCCTTCCGGATAATTGGTGATAATGAGTTTAACCGGGTTCAACACGGCCGATACACGGGTTGCACGAGTATTGAGGTCTTCGCGGACGGCACTTTCCAGTAGCGCAAATTCATTCAGCGCATCATAAGTGGTATAGCCGATCTTGTCGATGAACTTATGAATTGCTTCCGGTGAATAACCGCGACGGCGGAAACCGCAGATTGTCGGCATACGGGGATCGTCCCAGTCGTGTACCAAGCCTTCTTTTACAAGGATCAGCAGGTTGCGTTTGCTCATCAGCGTGTAACTTAGGTTCAGTTTATTGAACTCCGTCTGACGCGGACGGTTGTCGTTCAGATCCTTGCCCTCTTTCAACCAGTCGATGAACAGATCGTACAACGGACGATGCACGACAAATTCAAGTGTACACAACGAGTGAGTGACACCTTCGAAGAAGTCGCTCTGTCCGTGTGCGAAATCGTACATCGGGTATGCTTTCCACTTGTCGCCCGTACGGTGGTGCGGAGTCTTGACGATACGGTAGATGATCGGGTCGCGGAAGTGCATGTTCGGATTTGCCATGTCGATCTTGGCACGCAATACCATCGAACCTTCTTCCAACTCGCCGCTGTTCATCTTGTGGAACAGCTCCAGGTTCTCTTCGATCGGGCGGTCACGGTAGGGACTGTTTGTTCCCGGTTGTGTCGGTGTCCCCTTCTGGGAGGCGATCTGTTCGGAAGTCTGCTCGTCGATGTATGCTTTTCCCTCCTTGATCAACTGGATAGCGAAGTCCCAGAGTTGCTGGAAGTAGTCGGATGCGTAATATATGTTATTCCAGTGGTAACCCAACCATTCGATGTCTTCTTTGATGGCGTCCACATATTCCAGATCTTCTTTTACCGGATTGGTATCGTCGAAGCGTAGGTTGCAAACACCTCCATATTTTTGTGCAATGCCGAAATCCAGACAGATGGCTTTGGCATGTCCGATATGCAGGTATCCGTTTGGTTCGGGCGGGAAGCGTGTTTGCACACGTCCCTTGTTTTTGCCTTCCGCCAAATCTTTTTCCACCATTGCTTCAATGAAGTTCAAGCTCTTTTTACCTTCTTCTTCGTTTGTTTTGATATCGCTCATCTTTGTAGTTAATTTGTCTATTCAAAGTTTGCAAAGATAGTGAAATAAAGGCCGGAATGCAACTGTTTTGCAACTTTTCTTTTGTCCTGTTTTTTCAGAAGGGAAGAGCTCTCGCACGCATTTCTCTTTTCGAACGAAGTGAGAGAGATTTACTTTTCTTTACTTTACTTTTCTTTGTGTACTTAAATGCCGTTTTGGGGGAGTTTTTTCCGACAAAACCCGAGTTTTGGAGAAATTTATTATTTGACTTATTGTTGTTTTTGATGGTTGAAAAAGCACTTGTTTTTGTCTGTATTGATATCTGAATACACTTGCATGAAACAGTAATTACACTTGCATGGAATTACAAATGCACTTGCATGGATTTCCTCGCTGTCTTTAGGTTAGGGTTATTGTATTAAATCAGGCTTATCAGAAGCGCAATGTTTAAGAAGGTTACAAGTGCTCCTAAAGTGACTAAAATGATCGTTGTGGATCGTGAATTCACAAATTTGCCCATCACTTTTTTACTGGATGTCAGGTAAACTTGTGTAAAAACTGTGATTGGTAACTGTATACTTAGCAGCATCTGCGAATAGATCAAGCCTTTGAACGGATCACCCACGACAAATATGATAAGCAGGGCTGGGATGAACGACAACAAGACTCCTAATTTGGAATGGAGGTCTTTGTGGTTATAAGCTTCACCATATAACCCTGCAAAGATGGATGCTCCGGCTATTCCAGAGGTGATTGTGGAGGAAATACCTGCCAGCAGGAGTGCTCCGGCGAATATGATACCTGCATTATTTCCGACCAATGGTACTAATAGCTGTTGTGCCTGGTCCAGTTCGTCTACCGCAATATTCTGTTTGAAGAAGGTTGCTGCTGCCAGTATAATCATGGCAGAGTTGATCGCCCAGCCGATAACCATCGATAACAGTGTATCGTAGAACTCATATTTCAATTGTTTTTTGATCACCGATTCGTCCTCAAGGTTCCATTCGCGGCTCTGTATGACTTCCGAGTGAAGAAACAAATTGTGGGGCATGACAACGGCTCCCAGTACACTCATGATGATTAGCATGGAGTTCTCCGGGAAAGTCGGTTTTATCCATCCTTCGATGGCTGCTTCCCATTGTACGTCTACTAATGCCAGCTCATAGAGAAACGAAAGTCCGATGATTGAGACGAACATGATAATCCAGCGTTCTATTTTGCTGTACGTATTGGTAAGTAACATTCCGAGGCAGACAACCGTCACGATGACTGCGCCTACTTTGATTGGCATTCCGAATAGCATCCGCAGAGCAATGGCACCTCCCAACACCTCGGCAAGCGAGGTCGAAATGCTGGCCAGCATGGCGGAGATCAGGATGGGACGGCTCAGTACGCGTGGCATATATTTGCTGGTTGCCTCCGAAAGGCAAAGTCCAGTCACGATCCCCAAGTGGGCGACATTATGCTGGATGATGATCAGCATGATGGAAGAAAATGTGACAACCCAGAGCAAGGCATAACCGAATTCGGAGCCCGCAGCCAGATTGGTAGCCCAGTTCCCCGGATCGATAAAACCTACGGTAACAAGTAATCCTGGCCCGATATACTTTAACAGGTCCAAAGCGCCGGCACTCGGACGGTGGTTGATTTTGAGTTTGTCTAATATGTTCATATTAATAGTTTATGTTATTGTTGTGCATGATGATTCATCAGTGAACTAACAAATAAGGCAAGCCTACGATATTATACACCGATAAATTCTCATTTACCATCCAAAGATATAAAATATTTAATGGTGGAAATGTTTATGATAATTGATAATTTTTATCGGCTGATTATTTCCCTTTTAGGGGAATGTCAGTACGAATGTTGTCCGTTTGGCGGCCGGTGCGCTCTTCAGGGCGATGCTGCCTCCCGAAAGGCGCATGATCTGACGGGAGATGGATAGTCCGATGCCACTGCCGCCCTCTTTGGTGGTAAAGAATGGAACGAAAATGTGTTCGGCCTCTTCTTGCGGAATAACAGGCCCGTTATTGCTGACTTCAATCAGGACGGCTTCTTCTTCGTTACAATAGGCTTTTACTTCGATTAGACCATCCGCTTGCTCGCAACCGATTGCCTGCATGGCGTTTTTCAGCAGATTCAAGACAACTTGCGAGATCAAATTCTCGTCTGCATAGACGATCAGGTCGGAAGGCTCTACACTGACGTTGATCGTAATGTTGGGAAAATTAGTATGATGTCGAGCCAGCTTTACCATGCGTTCCGCAAATTTCTGGACATAAAATAGAGTGGGCTCCGGCGTCGGAATATGCGTGAATTTACGGTATGACTCCACAAAAGAAATTAGGCTCTTCCCTGTTGTGCTGATTACTTCCAACCCGTTGCGTATCTCGTCATCCGCGTTTTGGTGCAAAGAGAGAAGTGTGTCGCTTAGAGATGTGATAGGAGTGACTGAATTCATGATTTCATGCGTTAAGACGCGTGTCAGGCGAATCCATGAATCGATTTCCTTATCGTCCAGCTCACTATTAATGTCGTTAATTGCTAAAATGCGTACATGTTTGTCCTGTAGTGTCATTTCCGAAACACGGATAGACAGGTGAACGTTGCCACGTTCATTGGTAAAAGATATCTGATGTTTGTCGCCAGGTTGGATGTTTTGTATGACGGTTTTCAGGTTCTCGTCTATACGAGCAAGCTGGCGTACATTCGTAAAGACGGCTAGTCCGAGCAAGCGCAAAGCCTCGTTGTTCGTCTGATAAATCACACCGTTGTCATCGAGCACTATAATACCAGTATTGACGCAGTTCATAATCAGTTCGTAATATTTTTCTTTCTGGGCGGCATCCGCTTTGGCCTGGAAAAGAATCTGCGTGATGCGGTTAAGCGATTCGCTAACCAGTTTGTCGTTCGACGAGCGTCCACGTGTCGCATATCGGAAAGCATAGTCACTGTTGTCTATCGCATCGAACATGAAAGCTACCTTTTGGGCGTTTCGCTTGTCGGACAGCAGGACTAACCTGAGGAAGAAGGACCACACGGATAAGATCGGGACAAACCACACCCATTCCTGCTGGAGAACTAAATAAGTACCGGCTATTGTCAGAAGTATGAAAACAGCAATACGGAGATAGAAATTATGGTAAAGTCCTTTCAACAACATTATAGTTCGTATCGTTTAATCTTGTTGTATAAAGTCTGGCGGGAAATACCTAACTGGCTTGCAACAAGTGACAAATTTCCACTATACTTGTCCATCGCGTTTTTAATCATGTTATATTCCATCTCTTCCAAGGTTGTCGCCTCTTTTGTCACCGGCTTTTTTTTCGCCCGTGGAAAATCGAAATCGTTGCCGTCCAACACACTCCTTTCGGCAATGATGACGGCTTTTTCGATCGTGTGTTCGAGTTCCCGGATATTCCCGAACCAAGGTTGCGCTTTCAGCTTCTCTTTGGCATCCAGGCTGAGACACATGGCTGTTTTTCCATATATCTTGGTATATTTGGAAAGGAATATTTCGGTAAGGGGTACGATGTCTTCCGGTCGTTCTCTGAGTGGCGGTATCTCCACATGAATCGTATTGATACGATAGAGCAGATCCTCGCGAAAATCTCCTTTCTGTACCATTTCCTGTAAGTCACGGTTGGTGGCACAAATCAGGCGAATATTGACCGGGATAGGCGTATTGCTTCCTACACGGACGATGCTACGGCGTTGCAAAGCAGTCAATAATTTGGCTTGCAAATGGTAGGAGAGGTTTCCTATCTCGTCAAGAAACAGTGTACCTTTGTTGGCAACCTCGAATTTCCCCGGACGGTCTGCCCGAGCATCGGTAAATGCACCTTTGACATGTCCAAACAGTTCGCTTTCGAAAAGAGTTTCCGTGATGGCCCCCATATCGACTGGGACCAATGTCTCCTTTTTCCGGTTGGAAAGTAGATGGATCTCGCGGGCAAGCATCTCCTTACCTGTCCCGTTTTCCCCAGTCACCAATATGTTGGCATCCGTCCGGGCTACTTTTTCAATTAGGGAACGAAGTTGCTGCATGGCGTTACTTTCCCCCCAAAACATTCCGCTTTCTTTGGAAACGACGAGTTTGTCTGTGGCGATCGAAATGCCTTTACGGTTTGCCGTCCGGATATTATAGGCCGTTTTCAATGTTTCCAGCAGTTTGGCGTTATCCCAGGGCTTGACCACGAAATCGGCCGCTCCTTCCTTGATTCCCCGTACGGCAAGGTCGATGTCCGCATAGGCCGTGAAAAGAACGACCTGTATCGAAGCATCTTCCTTTTTTATTTCCGAAAGCCAGAACAACCCTTCGTTGCCGGTATTGATACCGGCACTGAAATTCATATCCAGTAAAACCACATCAATATTTTCATCATGCAGTGTGGCTTTTATTTTATTGGGAGTAGAGATCGTGATCACCTTCTCGAAGCAAGTGCCTAACAGCATCTGTACTGCGGTAAGGATTCCTTTGTTGTCGTCAACTACCAGTATAGTGCCTTGTTTTGTCATCTGTTTTTCTTGTATGTCTGCTGCAAAGATAATTTGTTCTGCTGAGTAACTGATAATTTAAAAGAAATTTTGTTGTTTTACTGGTAGTCTTGTTTTTGTCTGCCACTAATTATTAATTAGGGTATATGCCCAACTATCTTTATGCCATTATCGAACTTATCCGAGCAGAATAGAACCCTGCTCGGATGACGGTCATTGTCTAATTCTTTTACAGTATTGTCTAATTTTTTGACACTTGGTAAAAGTACTGAATTTGTTAATATGTTGTGATATAATGTTTTGACTGTTTTGGCACGCTCTTTGCATTTTATCAGGTAGAAAATAATATAGCAATGAAAAGAATTATATTTACAACAGTACTTTCTTTTGCTCTGGCAGCCTCGATAATGGCGCAGAATAAAATATGGAGTTTGGACGATTGCATGCGCTATGCAGTGGAGAACAGTCCGAAGGTAAAGCAGCAGCTTTATACCAATAATACATACAAGGCTGAACATCAGTCCGCCATAGCCTCTTTTTTGCCTTCGATAAGTACACAAGTAGACGCTCAGTACCGATTCGGACGCTCTGTAGACCCGGAAACGAATACCTATGTAAACACTTCCACCTTTAATAACGGTTATGGGGTATACGCTTCTTTGCCGCTTTTCAGAGGTGGGCAGTTGATTAACCAATGGCGGTTGGCAAATGTGAATCGCTATATGGGGAGAAATGATTTGCAGAAGCAGAAAGATGATTTGGCAATCAGCATTATGGATGCGTTTATTACGGTTGTCTATTATCAGGGACTGGTGAAAATGTGTTCTGAAAAGTTGGAAGACAGCCAGCGTCTTTTATACAAAACGCGTCGCCAGGAAGAATTGGGTTTGAAAGGGAAGGCAGACGTTGCCCAGATCGAATCGCAGGTAGCTGGTGACGATTACAATCTGACGCATCAGCAGAACCTTTATAATACGGCGATGATGACCTTAAAGAACGCGATGAACTATCCGTCGGATTTGGCACTTGATGTCGATACGGTTGTTCCTCCCGTACAGGATATGTTGACCGAGGAATCTGTCAGTGCCATTCAAGATTATGCTATGGCAAATAATCCGACTGCTTTGCAGGCCGCTTTTCAATTGAAAGCTAGTAAAATGAATTACTTGATAACAAAAGGAAAATTACTTCCGACTCTTTCCGTCGAAGCTGGAATCAGTACCAGTTATTTTGAAAATCTGAAATCGGAAAACGCTCCCGTTGCTTTTAAAAACCAGTTTAAAAATAACCGTGGGGAATATATTTATTTTAGTTTTAGTTTTCCTTTTTTTGACGGCTTGTCTCGGATTACCAATATGCGCCGTGCCCGCAACAATGTCCGGATTGCTTATGAAAAGCAAACCGAAACACTTCGTCAGTTGCAGAAAGATGTAGAGCAAGCCGTTCTCGATCGGGAGGGATATGCTAAAGAAACGATCCAAATGGAGAAGAAAGTAAAGGCCGATGCTCTGGCTTATCAGATAACCCTACGCAAATTTGAGGAAGGACTGATGAGTCCACTCGATGTGCAGACAAATGCGACGATTTTGTTGAACTCAAAGGCTGATCTTTTACAGAAGCGTTTGCTGTACGTAATGAAGTGCCGTCAGGTTGATTACTATAAAGGACAACCGTTGATTGGAAATTAAAAATTAAGAATTAAAAAATAAAAAAACATACAGTCATGGATATACAATTAGAAAAAAAGAAAGGTTTTCAAAAGAAGCATATTCCTTATGTAGCAGGTGGTGCTTTTTTCTTGATTTTGGTGGGATGGATTGTTTTCGGTGATCACGCTTCGACATTGAAAGTGGATGCCCGCGGTGTCAATATAGGGAATGTAACGAAAGAGCAATTTAACGATTTCGTTCGTGTGAACGGTCAGGTACAGCCCATTACGGTTGTGCAGCTCAGCCCGGAAGAAGGTGGTATCGTGCAGGAAAAAGTAGTGGAAGAAGGGGCACAGGTGAAGAAAGGGGATGTGATTATCCGTCTTTCCAATTCAAATCTCGACTTGCAGATCTTGGATGCTGAGGCACAGTTGGCGGAAAAGCAGAACTTTCTTCGTAATACACAGGTGACGATGGAACAGGACAAATTGAACAATCAATTGGAAAAAGCACAGCTGGATGTCGACATGACACGCTACCGTCGTGCTTATAACCAGCAGAAAAAGTTGTATGAAGAAAACTTGATTGCAAAGGAAGAATTCCTGAAAGCAAAAGAAGATTTTGAGTTGGCAAGTAAGAAATATGACTTGGTTGTGGAACGTTTGCGTCAGGATTCGATCTCCCGTACGATCCAGATGGACGAAATGGAAACTAGTTTGTCTAATATGCGTAAAAATATTGCTTTGGTTCATGAACGCAAGGAACATTTGAATGTCCGCTCGCAGATCGACGGTGAATTGGGATTGTTGGATGTCGTGTTGGGCCAAAATGTTTCGGCCGGACAGAAGATCGGACAAATAAACGATTTGTCGGACTATAAGATCGAAGCTTTGATCGATGAACATTATATCGACCGCGTGAAAAAGGGATTGTCCGCAACGTTCGAACGTCAGGGGTCGGATTTTGAATTGAACGTACGCAAAGTCTATCCGGAAGTGCGAGACGGTAAGTTTCGTACGGATTTCGTCTTTACCGGTGAACGCCCAGATAATATCCGTAGCGGACAGACCTATTACATTAATCTGGAACTTGGACAGCCGACAGAAAGTATCATCATCCCGCGTGGAACCTTTTTTCAGAGCACAGGAGGTAGCTGGATATTCGTTCTTGACAAAGACGGCAAGAAAGCATATCGCCGCAAGATCAAGATTGGTCGCCAGAACCCGCAATATTACGAAGTCATCGATGGCCTTGAAGCGGGTGAAAAGGTAATAGTTTCCAGCTATGAAAGCTATAAGGACAACGAGGTGCTGGTACTTGAATAGTGGTTACCGAATGAACCGATTGTAACCGAACATGAGCGAGAAATCAATGACAAATGGAACAGTCACTTCTGCAGATGATAGGGCAGAAGTGACGTTGAAAAAACTTTTGTGTCCTGACCTATAACGCCAGTTGTATCTTTTCCATTCCTTTGCGGAAGTCTTCCATGATTTCTTTCATGACTTCGGACACGGTCTGCATTTCGCGGAATAAGGATGCGACTTGTCCGATTTCCAGTTCGCCTTCTTGAAGATTTCCTTCGAAAATACCTTTCTTGGAACGGCCTTTTCCTAACAGTTCTTTCATTTCCTCGGCGGAAGCCCCACGGGCTTCGGCTTCTTCGACAGCTGTAGTGAATTCTCCTTTCACCAAACGGGTGGGGGAAAGTTTTTTCAACAAGAGCTTCGTGTCACCTTCGTTCAGGTTGAGACACAATTGTTTAAAGTTTTCATGTGCGGAACTTTCTTCTGTCAGGGCAAAACGGGTACCGATCTGAACCCCTTCGGCTCCGAGAGCGAAAGTTGCCAGCATGGCGTTACCTGTTCCGATACCGCCGGCAGCAATTAAGGGGAGAGTCGTGGCACGGCGTACAGCAGGTATCAGGCAAAGAGTCGTTGTCTCTTCTCGCCCGTTATGCCCGCCAGCTTCAAAACCTTCAGCAACGATAGCATCGACACCGGCTTGTTCACATTTGACAGCAAATTTGGAGCTGCTGACGACATGGGCGACTTTTATCCCGTGTCCTTTTAGAAAGCCTGTCCAAGTTTTAGGATTGCCGGCTGAAGTGAAAACAATCTTCACACCTTCTTCCACCAATATATTCATCAAAGCGTCGATTTCCGGATACATCAAGGGTACGTTCACTCCGAAAGGTTTGTCGGTGGTTGACTGGCATTTCCGGATATGTTCGCGTAAAACCTCAGGGTGCATGGAGCCGGCTCCTATCAGGCCGAGACCACCTGCGTTGCTGACTGCCGAGGCCAGCCGCCATCCGCTGCACCAAACCATTCCGCCTTGAATAACTGGGTATTGAATACCGAAAAGTTGGCAAATTCTATTCATATTTATCTTTTATTTAGTACATATAGACTGCAATATTAATAAAATATGTAGCTTATTCTTATCATCTATAGCTATATTTGCAACTTGTCGCAAGTTTTAAGTAAAAGCTATTGAGGATGTTTTTCTGTAGGAGATACCGTCTTTTTTGTTGAAATACGTGACTTATTTTGCTTCAAACAGGCAGAAAAAGTGCCGAAGATTCCCGTTTACAGGCTTTTGACACCCGGATGTGAACGGTCTTGACACCCGAGTGTGTGAATGATATCGAGACCCGGGTGTCAATGGTCTTATCTTATTATGTTATTGAAAATAAGTCATATGAAGAAAAATATCGGACAGGTGGTTAGTGATAGTATGATAGATGGAATCGGCATCCATCATACCTACTATCATTGCTTGTGTCTATTGATATTCAATTGATAAAAGGAAATTAGTGATAGTATGACAGTTGTTTTTCAAATTAATCTTAGTAATAGGATAAAGCTGGCCGATGAAGGCTATGCAAAATTTATTTCGGGGAAATTTAAACAGGCTCTTAGTTTAATTCATACCTTTACACCAAGAACAAATAATAATTACAAATATGAATAAAACACTTATGGCTGCTGGACTTGCAGTTGTTTTAGGGGCATGCAATTCATCAAAGAAGAGTGATGGAGTTGATACTTCCGCCGTGAATCCATTCTTTACCGAGTACACGACACCGTTCGGCGTTCCTCCTTTTGAGCAAATCAAAGTAGAACATTACAAACCGGCTTTCCTAAAAGGAATGGAGGAACAAACAGCAGAAGTAGAGGCGATCGTAAACAATCCGGACAAAGCTACTTTTGAGAATACGATTGTTGCACTGGACCGTAGTGGAGAATTGCTTATGAAGGTCGCTTATGCCTTCAGCGGTCAGGCGAGTGTCAACACAAACGACGAGATTCAGGCTCTTGAACAGGAACTTTCACCATTGCTCTCCAAACATAGTGACGATATCAGCCTGAATCCGAAACTTTTTGCCCGTGTGAAGTCTGTATATGAGAATCAGGCGAAGTTGAACTTGGATAAGGAGCAGAAGAAACTGCTTGAAGAAACTTATAAAGGGTTTGTCCGAGGCGGTGCTAACTTAGATGCTGACGAACAGGCGGAGCTTCGTAAACTGAACGAACAGATTTCCATGTTAGAACTGACTTTCGGACAAAATTCGTTAAAGGAGACGAATGCTTTCCAGCTCGTGGTCGATAAGAAAGAAGACTTGTCCGGTCTACCTGAAACATTGATTGCCGCCGCTGCTACTACAGCTAAAGAGGCCGGACTGGATGGAAAGTGGGTTTTCACATTGCATAATCCGAGTGTGATGCCTTTCCTGCAATATGCCGACAATCGTGCTTTGCGTGAGAAAATCTATAAAGCCTATGTTTGTCGTGGCAATAACAATAATGCAAACGATAACAAGGATGTAATCAAGAAGTTGGTTGTCGCCCGTTTGGAAAAAGCCAAATTATTGGGCTATGAAGACTTTGCCGCATACGTGTTGGAAGAAAACATGGCGAAGAATGAAAAGAATGTATACGATTTGTTGAACAAGATCTGGATTCCCGCTCTTGTAAAAGCGAAGGAAGAGCTGGCGGATATCAATGCCGAGATTAAGAAAGAAGGTGGTAACTTCGAAGCGGAAGCCTGGGATTGGCGTTATTATTTCGAAAAAGCCAAGAAAGCGAAATTTGACTTGGACGAAAACGAAGTTCGTCCATACTTGGAGCTTAACAATGTCCGGGAAGGTGCTTTCTATGTGGCGAACAAACTGTATGGCATCACTTTTACTTCGTTGCAGGACATGCCGCTTCCCGATCCGGATGCCCAGGTTTTCGAATGTAAGGACAAGGATGGTACATCTTTAGGTGTACTTTATATGGACTTCTTTACTCGTCCGGGAAAGAGTGGTGGTGCATGGTGCGGTGGTTATCGCGACCAAACGTATAAGGATGGTAAGCGCATAACTCCGGTAGTGACGACTGTGTTTAATTTCTGTAAACCGGCAGATGGACAGCCTGCCTTGTTGAGTGTTGACGAGGCTGAAACTGTTTTCCACGAGTTCGGACATGCTTTGAACGGACTTTTTGCTGATGTCCATTATAATGGAGTGGCTGGTGTTCCCCGTGATTTCGTTGAACTTCCTTCGCAGATAATGGAGCATTGGGTGTTCGAACCGGAAGTCTTGAAAGTTTATGCCAAGCATCATGAAACAGGCGAAGTGATCCCGCAGGCTATTGTCGATAAAATAGTGAAGAGTGGTAGATATGGACAAGGTTTTGCAACAACTGAATATGTGGCTTCTTCTTTGTTGGATATGGACTATCATGTTCTGAAAGAGGTTCCGGTGGATTTGAATATAGAAAAGTTTGAATTAGATGCTATGTATGGTCGAGGTTTGTTGAAGCAGATTGCTCCTCGTTATTGGGGCACATATTTCGGTCATACGATGGAAGGTGGTTATACAGCTGGCTACTACAGCTACATTTGGGCGGAAGTGCTGGATTGTGATGCTTTCGAGGCGTTTAAAGAAACGGGGGACATCTTCAGTCCCGAAGTGGCCGCCAAATTTCGTACATACGTTTTGTCTCCGGGCGGTATTGATGAAGGTATGGATATGTACAAAAATTTTCGAGGTAAGGAACCGGACACGGAGCCTTTATTGAAGAACAGAGGTCTTAAATAATCTTATAATCAGATATTAGAAGATGAAACAGACAGGATATAAGATGAAAGAATATGGTATACCAACAAAGCGGTATTGCCAGACATTGGATCTGAAAGATGATCCCGAACTGATCTCGTTCGATTTTGATTGGGACGAGGCTTTTGCACGGTTGGCTACTTTGCCTCGCCAGGAGGAGTGGGAAACGTATATGTCCATCTTTCAGGTTGCCCGCCCGGGTGCAACATCTGCCGAGAAATGGCGGATGATGGAGCGGATATTTCATTTATATTGATCCCGAAATGGCTGATCTGGCTTAAGAAAATATAGGCGAAATAAAAGAAAAGGGGGCACTTCAATTTTGATGTCCCCTTTTACTTTTTTATTTGGATTTGAATTTATTTTATTGTTACAGTCAGTGGTTCTTTCAGATTTTGCGCGAATTTCTGTACATAATCGAACCATTTGCTGGAGTTTTCAAATCCCCATTTGCTCCAACCGGCACCACTATAATATGTATAGCTACAACCAGGGGTGTAGGTGCTGTAAGCCAAAACATGGCCGTCTGCGCCTCGTTCAGCCTTTTCTTTGTCGGAGAATGTGATGGCTTTAGCTTCGTTAACCTTCTCAGGGAATACGGCTGCTACATAAATTTGTCCGTTTACGGGATCAGCAGGATCGGCATAGGCAATGTAACCTTTTGCTGCGTCGGCCTGATAGTCTTTGCTCGGCTCGTGCAAAACGATACCGGTTACAACCGGGGTCGCTTCGGTCAGATTATCGTAAGTGATTGTGAACTTATTCATTTGGGAACCTGCATCGAGAGAAATTATGCGGTTTTCGATCACATTATTGTTCCCTTTCACAGTCAGAGGATTGTAAACCAGCTTTACAGTGAAACGTAACGGACCGTTGTCTAAAATTTGGTAGTCTTTGTAGCAATACGGATAGACGATAGAGTCGTTTGCTAATAGAGCGGAAGTTCCGGCTCCCAATGTTGGGCCTACCTTATAGTAATCCAATCCGTTACCATGATCGATATGGTAGGAAACAGATTCGGACAATTGCTGTGCTGCTTTTGGGTCGGTCTTGCGCAGTTCTGCAATCTTAGCTCTTGTTTCCGGATCTAGTTCGGTTTTGTAACGCATGTCGACAATCGGTTCGGATACACATTTTACCCAAATATCGCAACCATAAGCTTTCTCGCCGGTAGCTTGCAAGGCCGGACCGTAGGTACGGAAGGCGATACGGTCGTTTTCCCAGGCAATATCGTCCACTCGTTCGGGATATTGTTTACCGCAGGCAATTGTTTTGAACGCTTCAGGTGTTCCTGGGGTGATCTTGTAGGTCACGTTTTCACCCCCCTTGACGGAAACAGGAAAAATAATCTTGTTGTCATACGTTATCTGATAGGGAACTTGCGAGCCTGTATTGTCAGAAATGATGAATGTCTCACCCTTCAGTTTGGTGATGGCGTCCGAAGTGATTTCGGTGATTTCGTTTGTGCGGTCTGTGGTAGACGGATTACTGATGGTTATCTCGACCACCTTCTCTTGCGTGCACGCAAATGCGGAGGCCGCTAACAATAAGCTGAAAATCTTTTTCATAAATTTGTTATGTGTTTAATTTTTATGTATTTGTTGATACTGGTTTCTCAAAATCCGGTTGTAAAAGTAGGAATATTCATTAAGTTTTCAAAAGTAACCATCAGTTTGTTGAGCCGATTTCGGAAATTATCCGCTTGGGTGAAGAAATTTGTTCCAGAAACAAGAATCTTTTCCTCACTCATCAATGAACGGTAGCTGAAACGGGGTTGATCGTCGATTTCGATTGGTGCAATCTTTCCCGATAGAGTCCGGCATACATCTCCTAACAGAATCTGATCTAAGGTCATAAGTCCGTACAGAATGGAACCCTGTGTTGCCCCTTTTATGGAAACTGTTTTCTCGGATACGGATAACAGGTAATGTCCATCTCCTTTGACTGAAGGATCCAGTATGAGGCGAATGACGGAACTGCCGGATCCGGAAGAGGATAGAGTTGGTGTTTTCCCTGTTCTTTGTCTCAAGATGTCTTTTAACTCTGCAATGCAAAAAGCATCCTCCGGCAGATTCGTTTGTATGGTCGTCTTTCCGCTTATGATGAAATCTTTCTTACTTTCGATTTGTTTGACTTGGTTCGGCATAGGAAGCAATGCTGACAAATTATCTTGCGCCGACAAGCATCCGGCAAACAGCAACATGTATGTGATAAGTTTGTATTTTTTCATGAATTTAATTTTGACATTTCACCTGCAAAAATACATAAATAAAGCGGGGCGTGATCTTTGGTTTTTGTAAAAAAGTGGAATTAATTGGTCTATTTGATATATTCTTGGCTTTCGAGGGATAATATCTCGGAAATATTTCTATCTTAGAGGCATAATCATTAAATCGAAAGATCATGGGAGCAAAGAAGAATTTTGTGCTTGACACGAATGTCATATTGCACGACTACAAGTGTATTGAGAACTTTCAGGAGAATGATATTTATCTTCCGATCGTCGTGTTGGAAGAGTTGGATAAGTTTAAAAAGGGGAGCGACCAGATCAACTACAATGCCCGTGAGTTTGTACGCGAGTTAGATACGTTGACCAGCAATGACCTCTTTTTGAAAGGAGCTTCACTGGGACCTGGCAAAGGCACTTTGCATGTGGTGACCGGGGACAAGTATCAGGAGAAAATTTACCAGTCGTTTCCGGAAAAAACCGCAGATCATCGTATTCTGTCGTGTACGCTGTCGGTTGCTGAGTCTGAAAAAGACCGGAAGGTGAAAACCATTCTGGTGACAAAGGATGTGAACCTGCGTATGAAGGCGCGTTCGTTGGGTATCGAAGTGGAAGATTATATAACTGACAAGGTCATTAATGTCGATATTTTCAAACGTGCACAAGACATTTACGAGAATATAGATCCGGATTTGATTGATAAGATGTATGCATCTCCTGATGGCATCGCTGCTGATCTGTTCGATATAAAGTCGAAGCTGGAGCCGAACGAATGTTTTATTTTAAAGAGTGTGCGTAATTCTGTCCTGGCCCGTTATAATCCGTTCACCAATAAATTCAAAAAAGTGGAAAAAGCCAGCAATTATGGCATTCAGCCCCGCAATGCGGAGCAGAGTTTTGCTTTTGAGGTGCTGAATGATCCGGATGTAAAACTTATCGGGTTGACAGGAAAGGCCGGAACCGGTAAAACCTTGCTGGCTTTGGCTTCTGCATTAAAACAGGCGAATGTTTATAAACAGATTCTGCTGGCACGTCCTATTGTTGCTTTGGCAAATAAGGATTTAGGATTCTTGCCTGGCGATGAGAAGCAGAAGGTGGCTCCTTATATGCAGCCCTTGTTTGATAATCTGAATGTTATTAAGGGACAGTTTGCACCCGGTGGATCAGATGCTCGTAAAATAGATGATTTGCAAAAGAACGGGCAACTTGTGATTGAAGCATTGGCTTTCATCCGCGGTCGAAGTCTTTCGGAAACGTTCTGTATTATCGATGAGGCGCAGAACCTGACTCCGCATGAGATTAAAACGATTATCACCCGTGCAGGAGAGGGAACGAAAATGGTATTTACCGGGGATATCCAGCAGATAGACTCTCCTTATCTGGATGCACAGAGTAATGGTCTCGCTTATATGGTTGATAAAATGAAAGGGCAAGAATTGTTTGCTCACATCAATCTGATCAAAGGAGAACGTAGTCAATTGTCCGAATTAGCTTCTGACTTACTCTGATAAAAGAAATATTGAAAAGGAGGTGTGCCATATTATGAATTTTGTCACACCTCCTTTATTATAGTAGTGTTTTTGGAATGGTTAAAGGATTATAACAGACGATGAAACAATTAATTGCATGTTGCGGGTTGGATTGTGAAGGTTGTGATGCTCGCATAGCCACAGTTGGAAATGACAATGAATTAAGAGAAAAGACTGCCCGGAAGTGGAGTGAGATGAACAACGCACCCGAGATTACGGCTGCAACCATAAATTGTATGGGATGTCGGGCAGACGGTGCTAAATTTGCCTATTGTAGCGATTATTGCGAAATCCGTAAATGCGTAAATAAAAAAAGATTGAATACTTGTGGCGACTGTAAAGAGTTGAATAGTTGCCCGATAGTTGGTGCCGTTTTCCTGCATGCCCCTGATGCAAAAGAAAATCTTCTCTTTCGTTAGATACGGATAATGCGACCGTTAAAAAGGATGAAGTGTTCACCGCCAACCTGTCCCTGTTTATGGTGGGTGAGGCAGCACTGAGAGGAAAACGATTCGGATTTATATTTTACTGTTTTCGTGTTTTTTCGTATTATTGCATATGAATACTTATACAGCTAAAATATAACTATATGGATATCTTTCTTATTATTTTGGGGGTACTTTGTTTGCTGGCCGGGCTGGCAGGTTGTTTTTTGCCTGTATTACCCGGTCCGCCTGTTTCTTATGTGGGTTTGTTGCTTTTGCACTTTACGGACAAAATCCATTTCAGTACTACACATTTGATTTTATGGGTTTTTTTGGTCATTATTGTCCAGGTGATGGATTATGTGACGCCCATGTTGGGTACAAAATACAGTGGAGGCGGTAAATGGGGGAATCGGGGATGTATGATCGGGACGATCGCCGGTCTTTTCGTCTTTCCACCCTGGGGTGTGTTGATCGGTCCGTTTGCAGGAGCCGTAATTGGCGAGTTGTTTGGAGGGAAGAAGTCTGCCGAGGCTTTTAAAGCCGGGTTAGGGGCTTTTGTCGGTTTTCTGTTCAGTGTGGTGGTGAAAGTGTCGGTTTGCGGCTATTTTATTTACAGCTTTGTTGCGGCGCTATTTTAATAAACCTTATTTCTGCTTTTTTTGTTACCTTTGTAAATTAATAGGGCTGTGGCAAAAATTATCAAATATGAAAAAGATTATTAATCCCTGGGAAGGATTGGATGGATATATGTGTTTTGGCTGTGCCCCGAGCAATCCGATGGGACTTCATATGGAGTTTTATGAGGATGGCGACGATATTGTAGCTTATTGGGAGCCGGAAGCTCATTATCAGGGGTGGTTGAATACGTTGCATGGTGGAATCCTGACAACATTGATGGACGAATTGGCAGGTTGGGTAGTGCTTAGGAAGTTACAGACTTCAGGAATGACCTCACGCTTGGATGCCCGCTTTCTGAAAAGTCTTTCTACTTGTGAGCCCAGGCTGACAATCAGGGGGCGTATCAAAGACCGTAAACGAAATGCAATCTTTATTGAAACGGAGATCTATAATTCACAAGATGAGTTATGTACGCGTGCCGACTTGGTCTATTTTATAGTTACACAAGAACAGGCGACAGAAAAATTTCATTTTGCAGGATGCAAAGCAGAAGGTGAATAAACAATAAAACATAAATAACATAATGAAGTATATTGGAGCACATGTGTCGGCATCGGGTGGAGTTGAGAATGCTCCAGTGAATGCGAATGCGATTGGGGCGAAGGCATTTGCTTTGTTTACCCGTAATCAGCGTCAATGGAAATCTTCTCCGCTGACAAAAAAGAGTATTTCTCTTTTCAGAGAGCGTTGTGAGGAATTTGGTTATGCGGCAGAATATATTCTGCCGCATGACAGTTATCTGATCAATCTGGGACATCCGGAAGCAGAAGGTTTGCAGAAGTCACGGGATGCTTTCTTGGATGAAATGCAACGTTGTGAGCAACTGGGATTGAATCGTTTGAATTTCCATCCTGGAAGTCATTTGAACCAGATGGAGGTGGAGGACTGTCTGACGCGCATAGCTAATTCGGTTAACTGGGCATTGGATCAGACTTCGGGTGTATGTGCCGTATTAGAAAATACAGCCGGACAGGGAACCAATCTGGGATATACTTTTGAGCAACTTGCTTACATTATCGATAAAGTGGAAGATAAATCCCGTGTCGGAGTTTGTATAGATACTGCTCATACATTGGCTGCAGGTTATGATATCAAGACTGTCGAAGGTTTTACGGAGACATTCCGACATTTTGACGAGGTAATAGGTTTTTCTTATTTGCGTGGCATGCATATAAACGATTCCAAAAAAGATCTGGCTACCCGTGTGGATCGCCATGATAGTATTGGGAAAGGAGTGATGGGATTGACTACATTTAAGATGCTGATGGATGATCCCCGGTTTGATAACATTCCTTTAATTCTGGAAACACCGGATGAGTCTATTTGGTCGGAAGAAATAGAATATCTGTATTCTATATAATAAAAACGAAAGGAGGGGGCTTTTCAGACTATTCTTTTGTTTAACTAAAATTTATAATGCTTTTTGGTATGCAAGAGCTTGGAATGAAAAATTCTTTCTTTTGTGATTTGATAATAAATTTAAATATATTGTACTATGTTTATTTTAATGCCTGTCATCTTTGTTTTAGGGATTCTTGCAATCGCGCTGGAAGATAAGATAAAGATAAATAAAGCTGCGATAGCTTTGTTTATGGCAATATCACTATGGATGATATTGATGTTTGACGCCTATGATATTTTTGTCGAACGCTCCAGTCCTTTGTTTCAGGAGTTTCTGACCCAAAACCCGGAAATGGCAAATGCTCCTCTGAAAGATCAGTTTATTACATTTATTACAAACCGTTCGATTGTTTATCATTTAGGGAATGTATCCGAAACGCTTTTCTTTGTCATGTGCTCCATGCTGATTGTCGATATCGTGGATAAGCATGGTGGTTTCCGGGCTGTTACCGGATATATCCGTACTGCCAATAAAAGGAAATTATTGTGGTATATAAGTTTTGCCGCTTTTTTCTTTTCTGCTTTGTTGGATAACTTGGCTGCTGCTATCGTGATTATGGCCGTGTTACGGAAACTGGTTCCGGACCGGACAGATCGTTTGAAATATGCTTGTATGGTAATTATTGCTGCGAATGCAGGTGGTTCATGGTCTCCGATTGGTGACGTGACGACCATTTTGCTTTGGGTGGGCAAGAACGTCACGGCTATGCACCAGATTTCGCATGTATTTTTTCCGGCATTGATAAACTTGCTTGTGCCTCTGACGATTGCTAATTTTTGGTTGTTTAAGAAAGATGCGACTTTACGTGTGATGAGCGAGGAAGAAATGGCAGACGAATATGCACCGGAAATACCGAATCATTCGCGTCGGGTGATCTTTGTGATTGGTGTACTTTCGTTGGCTTTGGTTCCGGTCTTTCAGATGGTGACAGACCTTCCACCTTTCTTAGGTGTTTTGTTGGGCTTGGTGGTCCTGTGGTTTTATACGGATATCATGTATAGCAAACTGCATATGCACGAATCTAATAAGTTACGTATTTCTCAGTTACTTCCGAACATCGACCTAGCGACGATCTTTTTCTTTTTGGGTATCCTGATGGCGGTAGGGGCTTTGGAAACCTCCGGCCAGTTAGGGTTGATGTCTGCTTTTCTGGATAAGCATGTACATGAACCTTATCTGATCAGCTTTGTGATCGGTGTTTTGTCTTCCTGTGTGGACAACGTAGCTTTGGTTGCGGCAACAATGGGTATGTATCCGATTGTACCGGATGCGGCCAATCTGACTCCTTATGCTCAGTTCTTTGTATCGGACGGAGGTTTCTGGACATTCCTTGCCTACTGTGCCGTGACTGGCGGTAGTATCTTGATTATCGGTTCTGCAACAGGTGTAACGGTAATGGGATTGGAAAAGATCGATTTTATGTATTATACCAAACGATTTTCAATTTTGGCGTTGATCGGCTATTGCTGCGGTGCCGGCGTATATATGTTATTATTTGCATAAACTTTATTTATATGGGAAAAACATGGATTTTGATGGTAACCTGTGCTATTATGCTTTCCGGAATGGAAGCCTTTGCATGCACAGGTCTACTGGTGGGAAAGAAAGCCTCGGTTGACGGCTCTGTTATGATCAGTTATGCGGCAGATTCGCATACGTTATATGGTGAACTGTATCGCTGGCCGGCTGCGACTTGGCCGAAAGGGGCGATGCTGGATATCATCGAGTGGGACACCCATAAACCGTTAGGACAGATTCCGCAGGTTGAACAGACCTATTCTGTAGTTGGTAATATGAATGAACATCAAGTTGCGATTACGGAAAGCACTTTCGGGGGGCGTCCCGAACTAGTTGACACGACCGGTATCATGGATTACGGCAGTCTGATTTATGTCACTTTGCAACGTTCCAAGACGGCGCGGGAGGCTATTCGGATTATGACTGACCTGGTGAAGGATTATGGCTACTATAGCAGTGGGGAAACGTTCTCTATTGCTGATAAGAACGAAGCTTGGGTGATGGAAATGATCGGTAAAGGTCCGGGTAATAAAGGAGCAGTCTGGGTTGCTATTCGCATTCCGGACGATTGTATTTCGGCTCATGCCAATCAATCTCGTATTCAGCAGATCCCGTTTGATGATAAGGAGAACTGCATTTATTCACCGGATGTTGTCTCTTTTGCTCGTGAAAAGGGATATTTCAGTGGCAGGGATAAGGATTTTAGTTTCCAGAAAGCCTATTGCCCGTATGATTTCAGTGCTCTGCGTGGTTGTGAAGCCCGTGTGTGGTCTTTCTTTCGCAAATATGATAAATCGATGGATCAATATATGGATCTGATTAAGGGTGATGCAATGAAGAAGCCTATGCCTTTGTATGTAAAGCCTGATCGTTTGTTATCCGTTCGGGATGTGCAGAACGGTATGCGCGACCATTTCGAAGGAACTGATTTAGATATGACGAAGGATGCCGGTGCAGGTCCTTACAAAGTTCCGTATCGTTGGCGTCCGATGACTTTCGAAGTGGACGGTCAGGAATATACGAACGAGCGTGCGATTGCTACGCAGCAGACCGGTTTTGTGATTGTTCCTCAGATGCGTAATTGGCTACCGGATGCCGTCGGTGGTATTCTTTGGTTCGGTGTGGATGATGCAGACATGGCTGTCTTTACGCCGATCTATTGTTCGGTGACAGCTTCTCCCGAATGTTATCGTGTCGGAAACGGTGATATGATGAATTTTTCTTGGACATCCGCTTTCTGGATTCATAACTGGGTGGCTAATATGGCGTATGGCAAATATAGTTATATGATTCAGGATATCCGTCTTGTTCAGCAGGAGTTGGAGAACAGCTATCAACAGACAATTCCGGCTGTCGATAAGG
This sequence comes from Parabacteroides sp. merdae-related_45_40, assembly GCF_001915675.1. NCBI lineage: Bacteria > Pseudomonadati > Bacteroidota > Bacteroidia > Bacteroidales > Tannerellaceae > Parabacteroides > Parabacteroides sp. merdae-related_45_40. Next base: position 50,215 of record NZ_MNQY01000134.1, read on the forward strand.
CTGCATCGGAACTGTATGCCAAGAATCCGGCGGAAGCGGTCAAGTTCCTGACCTGGTTTAGTTCTACTACTGCCGACCAGGCAACAGCCCGTTGGAAGAAATTAGGAGAATACTTGTTAGTCAAATATATGGATGGTAACGTGAAGAAGGAAGAAAACGGACATTTTAAGCAGAATGGTTACGGATTATCCGAATATCCGGATTTCCCTGGCTATGATGAAGACTATTATCGTAGCATTGTAAAAAGTGCAGGTGATAAATTAAAAGTAAAGTAATATACTTTTGTTAAGGAAAAATACTATATTTGGCGATAGATATTGTTGTACTAAATAAGAAAAGTATGAAAAAATTAATTGTTATGTTGATGTTGACGCTGTTTAGTATAGGTGCATATGCACAGACGCAGCAAGGTCAATCCTCGTTTGGCTTCAACTTGGGTTATAATTTTAATGATGTCGGCAATGCTACTATCGGCATCGATTATCGTTATTGTGTAACGGATGCGTTTCGTTTGACCCCGTCTATTACTCATTTAGTAAAGAATGATGGGTTAAGTGCATGGGCAATTGATATGAATGCTCATTATGTATTTAAATTGAGTGAGATGTTCGGTTTTTATCCGTTGGCAGGCTTAAGCCTTTCGTTTTGGAAAGCAGGTCCTTGGGATGCAACTCGTTTTGGAGCCAATATCGGCTTAGGAGGTGAAGTGTATGCGACAGATCGGGTTTCTGTCGGCTTGGAAGCCAAGTATAATATTATAAAGGATTTGGATGCCGCAGCGTTGGCTGTCCGTGTCGGATATAATTTTTAAGTAATCGGATTTTTGTACAATAAGAAGGGGAGTGACGGCACATCCCCTTTTTATTTTTATGTCCGTTCTACCACTGTTTGTATTCTTCGAACGTAATGTTTTGGAAGTCGGGTATGACCTGATAAACTTTGTCTTTTAAAGACTTTTCGGAATTGGTTGTGCTAAGTCCGATAACCCGCATACCCGCATTGGTCCCGGCCTGTATTCCGGCAAAAGAGTCTTCAAATACCAGACTGTCGGAAGGTGATACATGCAGATCGGAGGCGGCAAGCAAATAACACATTGGATCGGGTTTCCCTTTTGTGATCCGGTCGGCACTCACGACCGTATCGAACAGATTGTCGAGTTTCAAAAGGCGGAAGGCCCGTTTTAGCTTGGCATCGTCGGAACTGGTGACCAAACCGACTTTTACATCTTTACTTTTCAGAAGATGGATAAACTCCATCGCACCCGGAACCGGTGGAAAAGGCATCTGCTGTTCGAATTCCATTGATTCGCGGATTACTTTTTCCTTAAATTCTTCAGATCGGTCGGAAAAATACTTCTCCAATATATAAGGTAATGTCGTCCCTTTGATGTGGGATGCGAAATTGGGGATTCCCGTCTGATAGCGTTTTCCTGCTTCATTCCAGTAAATATCGTAAATAGGTTCTGTGTCTACAACCACACCGTCGAAATCAAAAAAGGCAGTCTTCATAAACTGTTGTTTCATAAAAATCAATTCGTTTATAATAAGGTCATTTGTCTGCAAATATACTTCTTATTGGGATACAGGAGAACAAATTTGTAAATCTTATTTACTTTATTCTTTTATTGCGTAATAAAAAATGGCCTTACTGCCATATTATTCTTAAATCAATGGCAGCGACTATGTAATTGGCTGCAGTGATTATATAATCGCCGACTCTGATTTTAAAATAATAGCAGGGAGAGTGGGAAATAGACGGCTTGTAAAGAGCTATTTTAGTGTAGTTATTCTAACTTTTTTGAGATTTAATGCAATGATAGTGCAAAAACTTATATCTTTGTGCACGTACACATGTTTGTTAACTAAAGGAAATTATTGTCTAACTAATTATAGTATCAGAAAGCAAATGAAAGCGTATTTGAAATTAGCAGCTTTGTCTCTGACTTTGCTGTGTGGTGCCTGCCAACCTAACGACGGATGGCAGCAATTGTTTAATGGTAAGGATTTTACTGGCTTCAAGCAGTTGAATGGTAAGGCTCCCTATCGTGTAGAGAATGGATGTATGGTCGGCCAGACTGTGGATAAAGAACCGAACAGTTTTATGGCGACAGAACAAACGTATGGTGATTTTATTCTGGAGTTTGAAGTGAAATGTCATCCAGACTTGAATTCCGGGGTGCAGTTTCGAAGCGAAAGTAAGCCGGATTACAACAATGGACGTGTGCATGGCTATCAGTGCGAAATTGACCCGTCCGACCGTGCTTGGAGTGGTGGGCTTTATGATGAAGCGCGACGCGGTTGGCTGGCTCCTTTAACGAATAACGAAGCTGGACGAGCCGCCTATAAGAAAGATGATTGGAACAAGTATCGAATTGAAGCTATCGGCAACAGTATCCGCATCTGGCTGAATGGTGTGAACACTTCGAATGTAGTAGATGATATGACACCGGAAGGCTTTATCGCTTTCCAGGTACATGGCATTTTCGGGAAAACGGAGAATGTCGGCAAGGAAATTTGGTGGCGTAATATCCGTATTAAGACGGAAAATCTGGAGGCAGAGCGTATGCAAGGCCCGTTAGCTCCGGAAGTGAACTGTATTCCGAATACGCTGACAGAAGCAGAAAAAGCGGCTGGTTGGAAACTGTTGTTTGACGGTAAGACTTCTAACGGATGGCGGGGTGCCGGACAGGAAACATTCCCTGAAAACGGATGGAAGATTGAAAATGGTGAATTGACTGTTATGAAGAATGGCGGTCCGGAAGGTAAAAGAGGTGGTGATATCCTGACAGTCGATGAGTTTGGCGCCTTCGAGCTGAGCTTTGAGTTCAAGTTGACGGAAGGTGCAAATAGCGGTATGAAATATCTGATTCAGGAAAGCAAGAAGAATAAAGGCTTTGTGATCGGTCCGGAATACCAGGTTCTGGATGACAAGCAACATCCGGATGCCAAACTGTACACGACTTATCCTGGTAGCCGTACGGTTTCCAGCTTGTACGATATTATCCCTGCGAAAAACAAACGCTTCAATGGTGTCGGACAGTGGAATAAGGGAGTTATCAAAGTATTCCCTAACAAACATGTCGAACATTGGATGAACGGCTTTAAGACCGTTGAGTATGATTGGGCTTCGGATGCATTCTTGGAAGTCGTGAAGGGAAGCAAATTCGCGAAGAAGGAATATGCCGAATTTGGACCTTTCGGTACTGCTGAAAAAGGTCATATCCTTTTGCAGGATCACTGGGACGAAGTTTCTTTCCGGAATATCAAGATTAGAGAACTTAAATAGTTAACTAAAAAATAGGAACCATGACAACACGTAGAGATTTCCTTAAACACAGCGCCTTAGGTGCAGCAGGTCTGACTATTGGCGGACTGGGATTCAGTACAGAGAGTTTCGCTAACATAATGGGCGCAAACGAGAAGATTCGTGTGGGTATCGTCGGCTTTTCAGACCGTGCCCGCCATTCTTTGATTCCTGCTTTTATGGCCTGTGCCGATGAGTTAGGCTTTGAAATCGTCGCTATTTCCGACATTTGGAAACGGCGTAGAGAAGAAGGTGTTGCTTTCTTCCAGGAGAAATATGGAAAGAAAGTGAAAGCATTCCGTAACAACGAAGAACTGTATGACGCAAAAATGTGTGATGCCGTGATCGTTGCCACATCCGATTTCCAGCATGCTTTGCACTGTATCGAAGCGGTTAAAGCCGGATGCGATGCCTATGTAGAGAAACCTTTTGCTGAAACGATGGAAGATGCTCGTGCTGCCCGCAAAGCTGTGTTGGAAAGTGGAAAGATCGTGCAGATTGGTTCCCAACGCCGCTCGGCCCCAAACTATCATGCTGCCAACGACTTTATCCGTTCTGGTAAGTTTGGCAAGATCACGATGGTGGAAATGTGTTGGAACGTTAACCAGCCCGGACGCTGGCGTCGTCCGGCTTTGGTCGCACAATGTTTTGAGAGGGATACTGATTGGAAGCGTTTCCTGCTGAATCGCCCGTACGAAGAATGGGACCCGCGTAAGTATTTGGAATATCGCCTGTTCTGGCCGTATTCTTCCGGCATTCCCGGCCAGTGGATGTCACATCAGATCGATACGGTACACTGGTTTACTGGTTGCAACCACCCGAATAGTGTCGCAGCCAATGGTGGAATCTATCAATGGAATGACGGGCGCCGCAGTTATGATACGATGACGGCTGTGTTCGATTATGGAAAAGCAGGCGAGAATTTCCAGGTCGTATATTCTTCCCGTATGCATAACTCGGCAGGCGGAACAAAAGAATTGTACTTCTCCAATGGCGGTACGTTGAACCTGGATACAAATAAAGTGACATCGGAAGGTGGTTTGACCAAACGTTTCGCGGATGAAATGGGAATGCAACCGAACCTGTTGGAAGAATTCAAATTGCCTTCTATCAAGGTGGAAACGGGTTCCAATACAGGAGCCGATCCAATGACAAACCTGCATATGCGTAATTGGATGGAATGCGTGAAAAGCCGCAAGCAACCGAATGCTCCGGTAGATGCCGGCTATAATCATTCTATTGCCAACATCATGTGTACGGCTTCTCTTCGGACAGGAGAAAAAGCTACATTCGATGAAGCAAGACAGGAAGTGCTTGCCGGTGGCAAAGTCTTTAAATATTGATTATTCGTTTCGTAAGAAGCTGCATAGTACGATTCTTTGACGTACGTCGGCAATAACATTCTTTGTGGAGGTAAGTAGACTGAATGTGTACTTATCTCCATAATTTTTTTGTACAGTTTCCAAGTCTTTCACGGTACAGAAAAAGAAGCCGCTTACCGGCTGTTCCTGCCCGAAATTATGGAACTTGTTGCCCAAATAGAAATTCAGCCCGTAAAGATTAGCATATGTCTTCAGATCATTCATTACATACATATTCATGTCATCCAACGGATATTCTTTCTGAACCTGCTTGGCAAACGGACGGGCGGAGCTTCCCTGGCGTATGCCGCGCATGACAACCCCGTCGATCAATAAGTTAATGGCAAAGGCCAATGCAATCGTGGCATACAGGATCTTGATGTTGATCTTCTTGAACATCTGATAATAGACAGTCGCCAGAATAGCCAAAAGGACTATCAGGATGCAAATTGTCAGTCCGCAGGGATATGCGAACATATTCGATACCAACTCGACCATTTCCAGTGTCGATTGGTGGCTTGTGTACTGACTCGCAATCTTGACAGGATCGATTGCTCCGGCCATTGTCAGAGCGACAGCAATCATGACGACGGCAGTAATGGAGGCCATGAAAGCGGCAAATACTCGGGTTACCTTCGTCCGGTATTCCGTAATGTATAATGTATATTGAGCCAAGAAAATAGCAATAAACGGATATGCCGGCATCAAGTATACGCTTCGTTTGCTGGAAGGTATCGAATAGAAGAAAATTATACAAACCAATGCAACTAAGCTGAACAGTTTCTCTTTTTCCATCGATCGAATATTATTCCAAGTGTTAGCCAGTATCTCTTTCACCGACTTTTCTGGTTTGTGCAGTTTTAATCCGAATAAAGAGAAAAAGAAGAAGATCGTCCAGGGAACAAATCCCGCAGCCAGTGTCATGAAATTATACCAGACTCCGTTTTCATGCCCTAAATTGTAATGGATATCAGGCGTGCTGAGGTGGAAGAAACGACCGAAATTCTCTGCTAACACTACATTCAGGAACGTATCGCCTCCCTGTTTCCAGGCAGCGACATACCACAATAGAGGCAGGAATATCGAAGAAATACCAGCATAAAGAAGTGCTTTGAATATCACTAAATAAGAGTATTTACGAAGCATCAGCAAATAGACACCGAAAACAAATAGCGGCAGGATAATACCTACAGGTCCTTTTGTCAGTACGGCACATCCCAATAAGGCCGGAATGGCGATCGGCACCCCTTTTAACTCCAGTTTGTCTTCCCACCTGTATAGCTGATAAAGCCCGATCACTATAAAGGTTGTCAGCAGCATGTCCACACGCGTGGTCATAGCAGCCCGGTGTATCTCGATACAGGTGATGAGCAATAGCGTGGCGATGAATGCCTGCTGGAACCGCAACCGCTTGCCAAAGAAAACCAGTGTGAAACCGATCAGTATAATAAAAGCCAACGCAGACGGCAGGCGGGAGGTGAACTCTGAAACATATCCCTGCGGCAGGGAAGCGACTGCCATCAGCCAATGCGCCAACGGTGGTTTGTAGGCAAATTCGTTCGCATAGACCTGTGGCAAAACCCAGTTGTCGGTTTCGAGCATGGAAACGGCAACCGCCGCTTCGCGAGGTTCTCCCTTAGTCGAAAAATCTCCCAGCCCGATCCAGGGAAGGACAGAGATTATGCAAATGACAATAACCATCGTTACCGGCTTTTGCAGATAAAGATATTGAAGAGTAGGTGTGCGCATAGTTTAAATCGGTAAGGAGCTTCCGCCCCGTTGCATATATTTTTCTAAGTTACAAAAGAACGACTTTTTACGGACTTTTTGTTCATTTCGGGAAACTTTTTTATGTTCCTAAACATTCTTTGATGGAAGTCCGGATGACAGTCGCATCTTCTTTATTCTCTTTCAGAATGGAAAGGACGAGGTTTAAATAACTCTCCTTATTGCTGATACCACAATATTTGCAGAGTTGAGACTGAGGCAACATCCCTTTCTGATTGTAAACGCGAAGGATGTTTTTGTAATCTCCGGTTTCGGCAAACCGAATGAATTTCTCCTTGATTCCCGCATATATTTCGTCTACATGTACGGTGTTGCGGATACTTTCCACATGTTCGGTCAGTTCGTCCACCGTACTCATCTTCCGGTTCAGAGCCGTTTCCAGCTTTTTCTGTACGCGATGGCGGGCATGAAGCAGAACTTGGCTTTCGAGGTCTTTCAGGAAAAGTTTGATCACGTTTTCTTTGACCTGATTGAAGACCAGTTCGGGATCTTTCATCAGACGGCCGGCAACGGTCTTGATAACAGGCTCCAGCATCAGCAGGTTTTCCACTTCGGCAACGTTAGGAACATAGATATGCTGTTCGCGCAGGTAAGCTATTTCTCCTTCCGTGCGACGGTCACGGTCAACGATCCCTTTGGAATCCAGCGTATGGAAATCTTTCAGTTGGGCGAAAGCCTTTGTCGTTTCGATTACTTTTTGGCAACCTCCCATCGGTTTTACCTTGTAGTCGGGAAAGATAAGCGGGTAGAGGCGGCTGTCTATGCTGTTGGAGTCGGTCCCTTCGATGAATAAGATCGGTTTGCGGCTGCCTAAGATCTCCATATAGACCTCTTCCGGGAAGCTGTCATTGTTTTCGATCAGTTCGTAGTCCCATATCCGGGAGTCTCCATTGTAAGAACGTATCCAGAGGCGCTTGCTGTTGTCGCGGGAGGCGGCGAAGTCGATGTCGTGCGTTAGATACACGTATGTGCAGTCCGGGCGCATGGCTTCTATCTCGTCCCACAAAGGATTTTTGATGGAGTCGTGGAGCAGGACTTCCGGCTCTTCAATGATTAACAACGCATTGTCGGGAGCACAGAGCACGGCGCCTATCAGATAGAACACCAGTTTTTCACCGTCGCTCATCCGGCCGGCCGTATAAGAGTCTCCGTCGATGCTGGTGGAGGTTAGTTCAATAAAACCCGATTTGCGTACCAGGCGGTTATGCGGGAACATCTTCTCCCAAATCGTCTGGATACGGTCTATCTTGGTAACCGGCGGCAATAGATCAGGGGCCAGCTTGCTTTCTTCTTTATACTGGACGGCAGCTTCGAATTCTTCCGTTTGCAAATGCAGGATCAATTTTTCATATTCTGACATACGCGGCATGAAAAGTCGCTCCGCAATCATGGACTGAAGCCGTGTCAGCTCGTTGCCGTTGGCAGGAGCCTTGTTCTCTTCGCTGCTAAGGAAGAGGGAATGCATTCCGGATATCCATACGCTTTGTCCGGCGTAGCGTTGGTGCAAGTTTCTGCCGAAGGAGCTTTTACCGGCCCCGTTTGCCCCGATTACGACCAGCACTTTTGTGTCAAGGGTAACGGGGGCTGAAGTATTTTGATTGGTACAATTAGTTTCCCCAAAGGTAAATAAAAATTTCATTGGTAGGAAACAAAAATTCCATAAGCATGGAACAAGAGTTTCATGCTTATGGAACTTTATTTTCTTTTGTATGTACGGACGGTTTAGTAAGCTCGTGCGAACAATACGCGCTGTGCGGAAGGTCTGCCGGTCACCATGCATTTGCCCGGAGTCTTGTCGCCTTCCAGCGGAATACAGCGGATCGTGGCTTTCGTTTCGTTCTTCACCTGCTCTTCCGTTTCGGGCGTTCCGTCCCAGTGAGCCATGATGAAGTAGCCCTCTTCGATCTTTTCCTTGAACTCTTCGTAGGTGTCGACTGTAATAGTCTTTTCCGTGCGATGGTCGAGTGCTTTCTGGAAGATGTTCTTTTGGATTTCTTCCAACAGGTTCTGAACGTATGTTTCGATGTTGTCGCAAGTTACGGTTTCTTTCTCCAGTGTATCACGACGCATCACTTCGATCGTATTGTTTTCCAAGTCGCGTCCGCCCATAGCCAGACGTACGGGAACGCCTTTCAGTTCGTATTCGGCGAACTTCCATCCCGGTTTCTTGTTGTCGGCATTGTCGAATTTGACCGAGATGCCTAACGCTTTCAGCTTGGCAACGATGCCGTTTACCTTTTCGCTGATCTGCGCCAACTGTTCTTCGCTGCGGTAGATCGGGATGATTACCACTTGGATAGGAGCGAGGTGAGGCGGCAATACCAGACCGTTATCGTCGGAGTGGGACATGATCAGGGCGCCGATCAGACGGGTTGAAACCCCCCATGAAGTCGCCCAGGCGTAGTCGCTCTTTCCGTTCTTGTCGATAAAGGTAACGTCGAACGCCTTGCCGAAATTCTGTCCCAAGAAGTGGGAAGTTCCAGCTTGCAGCGCTTTTCCGTCCTGCATCATCGCTTCGATCGTGTAGGTGTCCAATGCACCTGCGAAACGTTCGCTTGCAGATTTGACACCTTTGATGACCGGCATCGCCATATAGTTTTCGGCAAAGTCAGCATATACACCTTGCATCTTCTTTGCTTCGATTTCGGCTTCTTCACGTGTCGCGTGGGCAGTATGTCCTTCCTGCCACAGGAATTCTGCGGTACGAAGGAAGAGGCGGGTACGCATTTCCCAACGCATCACGTTCGCCCACTGATTACAAAGGATAGGCAGGTCGCGGTAAGACTGAATCCAGTTGCGATAAGTGTTCCAGATAATTGTCTCGGAAGTCGGACGGATGATTAGCTCTTCTTCCAGCTTGGCGGCCGGGTCGACCACGACACCTGTACCGTCATGATTTGTTTTCAGACGATAATGTGTTACAACGGCACATTCTTTGGCGAAGCCTTCTACATGTTCGGCTTCCTTGCTCAGGAATAGCGTTTACGTGGCCTGTTTCCTTGAACATATCGTCGAGGATACGTTGCATCTTTTCCCAAATTGCATATCCGTAAGGCTTGATCACCATACAGCCGCGTACTGCAGAATTCTCTGCCAGATCCGCTTTGATTACCAGATCCTGGTACCACTGCGAGTAGTTCACACTTCTCGGAGTCAGTTCTTTCAGCTCTTTTGCCATTTCCTTATAATTCT
>NZ_MNQY01000135.1:0-50791 GCF_001915675.1 Parabacteroides sp. merdae-related_45_40
TGGGCGAGCGTGAGGAAGAAGCTGAGTACTGTTTCAAGGACTTTCATAAATTAGAAGGATTTTTCAATTTTTAATTCTCAATCTTTAATTTTCTCGATCTGTCGGCAGAGCTTTATCAGCAAGATGCGGTAGGCTTCGCGGTTGTCGCCGTTGACTTCGCTGATGTAACGGCTGTATGAGATGGAACGGGCGAAAGCCTGCGGGTTGTTGCTGACGTCGGCCGCCGGGGTGTAGGCATGGCGGATCAGGCGGGCGTAGTCCATGAAGGAATCCTGCGGAGTGTCGTAGACACGGAAACGGAGGGAGTGGACGCCCAACTCGATACCTTCGCCTTTCCACCAGACGTTTTTCTTGCCGTAGGCGGTGATACCGAAAAAGTTGTGGTGCTCGCGTGCGAGGTCGCTCTGTCCCCAACCCGATTCGATGACCGCCTGTGCCAGGATCACTACCGGATTGATCCGGAAACTTTCTCCCGCCTTGCGGGCAAGAGGGAGATATGACGATATAAAATCAACCTGTTCTGCTTTCATTTTCTTGTTGTTTTTGGACACTGTTTTGATTTTTTACAAACAGCCCCTTTTAATTATATTCTTGTTGTTTTCGCCTGATGATTTGAACGTCTTTTCGGTCATATCCGCCCCTCTCTTCTTCGTCAGATAGCTCGTCTATCCTCCTCGTCAGAGTGACGGATCTGCCTCAAAAAGACTTCTCAAATCATCAGGCAGAAAAATCAAAACAGTTTCTTAGTCTGTTTGAATTTAGCTTCCGGCCTACAGTTCACCCGGTTTCTCCTCCCCGCCTCCGGAAGACGGTTTGTCACCGGCCGGGACCAGGTCGAGATGTTCGAATGTGACATTCTTTTTCACCTGCGTCAGCATGGTCCCCGGCGAGAAGACGATACGCGCCTTGTTGAAGAAAGACGTGTTGAAGTCTGCTTCGTTCTCCACCCCTTTGCTGCCTGCGACCATCCGGAAGTTACCCAGGCGGCCCAGCTGGATCACATCCCCTTCTTCCAACCGTTCCTCCATGACGGACAGGATGCCGTCGATGACCAGTTTCACATCTCCCACGAAGGCGGAGCTGCGCACTGCCACCATGTTACAGAACTTTTCGAATTTCAATTTCTTCAAGGAACGGACCTGTGCATAGTACAGCTTCGACCCCTCGGCTGCGTCTTTGCGCATATCCGGTCTTCTTACCAAGCGATAGTTTAATGACATAAGCGTGATTAGTTTTTAAATGAATACTTTTACGGAATCTTTTTTTCATTATCGATAACAAGACAAAGGTAAGGTCCCGGTACAGGCAGAAATACAGATTGGGGAACATCGGCGAAGATCGATGCGGAAACAGGTAGAAAGAAGTAGGATATAAATGTGATTATCTATTGAATATTGATTTTTATTCCGTATCTTTATAGGACAATGAAACGATGGGAATTATGATCGTAAACGAATTCGAAATCAGAAGTTACGGGTGGCAGGAATTGGCGGTCCTTTACGGGCCGGATTTGATGCCGGAATCGGCCGGGAAACGGTTGTCCAAATGGGTGGGGGCAGACCCGGTGTTAGAGACGGAGCTGCAGGGCTACGGTTGGCGGAAAGGGAAGAAGACGTTGACACCCCGACAGGTGAAGACAATCGTGCAGTTTTTGGGTGAGCCTTGAAACAAGGGACTTCTGTGTACGAAACAAGGGACTTTGACGTGTAAGACCAGGGAGCTTGGGAGACAAAAGACCGGACTTCCGGATGCGGAAGAGGGTACTTTTTCCCATCGATAGGGAGAGGATAAAGGCCGGCCGGCATTGCAGGCAATAAATAGATAAGCATATGAGCAAGTTAAAAAAAAGCGGAAAGGTGACTATTGCCGCTCGTACAAGAAAATCAGAAAAGAGGTACGGGACGCGTCCGATCCGCTGTACGAAATGATCGTTTATGCACTCTTCCTTACGGAGGAGGCCAAGGGGAAGCAGGAGAGGATGTGCGCCGTGGCGCAGAATTTCTTCCAGGAATTCGGGGATGACCTGCATCGTCTGATTTTCGGGATAGAAGAGAAAGCGTATAAGAACCGCATCCCGGTGTCGAAGCCGGAATTTCTGATCGGGATTTTTAAGACGCTGTGGTTGATGGAGGTATTCGGGGACGTACGGCCCCGGTATCTGATCGGTTTTATGTCGGAGACGTTCGATCTGGGCCTGGCGGAGTCTTCCATACGGACCATCTGGTATGACAAATGTGGGATGTATGACCAATTGAGGCCTGTTTTGCAGGAATTTTTTCGGAATTTGTATAGGAAATAACGTGTAAACCCGCTTGCAATGCGCCGCGCCGGCTTTTTTATCCGACATTTTTGGGTATTACAAAACGCCCCTTTCCTGTCGTACCTTTGCCCATGCCGATTGAAAAGGGCGCAAATTAATGAGCTTATATATATATTAATATATTTATTCTAAGATGTAGGATTGAACCGAAACTGACGGAAAACCTCTACAAGTAGCTGAAAATAAATTGTTTATATTGTGCTATTGACTGCACCGTTTTTATTTGGGGTAAAAATGTTTAATTTTAAATCCGTTCATTATGAAAAAGGATATGACGTTTTCGGCCGATTTTGCAAGATGCGGCTATACGAAAGTTTCCCGGCAGGCCATGCAGATTGCTTTTACGCCGGGAGACAAGTGTGAAAAAGAGGCAAAGGTGCTCCTGTGCATATTGGGTTTTGCCTATTTCAAAAAAGGAGAAGTCTCCTTTCATTTCAAAGACTATGCTTGTGAACGAGGCGAGTGGATCACCTCTTATTCGGAACTGGCACGGCGTACGGGGTTGATACGCAGGGCGGCAGTCACGGCTGTCGGACATCTTGTCGAGGCAGGATGGTTGACGGTCACGGCGGTGGGCAGGATGACGAAGTTCACCTTGACCTTCTATGACGCGCCTCCCCAGCCCGACGGCCACGGCTCTCCGCAGGGGGGCGGCGGCGACGGTTTGTCGCTTGCGACAGCCCTCTACATGTACCAGAACGGGACGGTCTATAACACCGGGGAGACTGTCTGATGGGGTTGAATGCCGTACAATCGTATCCGGCGGAGCGGGTCTTGGTGGCTGCTCTGCTGGGACGTCCCGCCTCTTTCCACGAATTGGGCGGACGGGTGACGGAAGAGATGTTTACCGAACCGGGGCTGCGCCTGGTGTTCCGTGCCTTTGCCGAGCTGGCCTCGCGCGGCGAACGGATCGACATGGCGACGGTCGAGGCGGAGATGTTCCGGCTCGATCACCGGCTTTATGGCGAGCTGAACGGAGTCTCTTTCCTAAGCGCCATGTTGCAGGCGGTGCGCAACGACAGCCACATCCACGAATATGTGCGTCTGGTACAGCGCGAATGGATGTTGCGCGGCTGTGTGGCGAGCCTGAACAAACGCGGCCTGGAGGCGCAGCAGCCGGATGTCGACGTGATGAAGCTCCTCGCCGGTGTCACGGACGACATGGACGGCTTGCGTGAACACGCCTCCGGAGGCGTGGATGTCCGGATGGCGGCCGAGGTGGCACGCGAAGTCCTGGCGCGTTCGTTCCGTAACCAGGAGGCACGCGAAAAAGGGGAACATATACAGGTGCGTACCGGGTTCGACGAACTGGACGACTTGACGGGCGGCCTTTACCGGGGCGAACTGGCGGTGCTCTCCGGGCGGCCTTCGATGGGAAAGACGGCGGTAGCTTTGCACATGGCGCTTCAGGCGGCGCGTGCGGGGCGGAATACGCTTTATTTCAGCATCGAGATGAGCGAGGAGGAGGTGACGGAACGTATCCTTTCGATGCTGAGCGGCGTGGAGGCCGGCAAGATCCGTTTCAAGGGGACGAACCGCGAGGAGCGTGCGTTGTTGGAGAAAGCGGCGGCTGAGCTGGCGGGGTTGCCGTTGAGGATCGTCTATTGCGGTTCGCTCGCCATCGACGAGATCCGTGCCGTGCTGATGACGCGCAAGGCACGCCGGGAGCTGGACATCTTCTTCATCGACTATCTGAACCTGATCCATATCCCTTACACACGGGGCAGCCGCAACGAGACGACCGATCTGGCCTTGGGCGATGTGGTGCGGAAGGTGAAGCTGATGGCGGTCGAGCTGGATGTGCCTGCCGTTCTGTTGGCGCAGATGAACCGCGACAGCGACCGGCGCCTGGCTCCTTATCTGCCGATCTTGAGCGACCTGCGTAACTCCGGCGCGATCGAGCAGGTGGCGGACCAGGTGATCTTCGTCTACCGGGCCGAGAAATACGGCATCTTGTACGACAAGGATACGAAAGAGGACCTGCGGGGCGTGGGCTACCTTTTGGTCGCCAAGAACCGTAACGGGGCGACCGGACGGGCGCGTTTCCGCTACAACGTTTCGATGACACGGTTCCTGTCTTATGAAAACCGGTTGTTATGAGAGGCGATTCGTTGAAAGAGAGAATCCTTCGGGTGGCCACGATCGAGGAAGTGGTGGCTGCCTATGTGCCGTTGCAGCGCAGCGGTGCGGGATATGTCGGCTTGTGTCCTTTCCATGCAGACAAGCATCCTTCGTTGCACGTCCATCCGGGAAAACAGTTTTTCAAATGTTTCGCTTGCGGCGAAGGCGGAGACTTGTTCGCTTTCGTGCAGAAGATCGAGGGATGTTCGTTTACGGAAGCGATGGGAATGCTGGCGAAACGGTATTCGATTGACAGTAGGGAGTGGACAGTAGACAATTATGCAGGGAAGAAGAAAAGGACGGACGGAAAGGGGACGACCGGAAAGAGGACAGCCGGCTCCCCGGACAAAACGGCAAATGAAAACAGTGACGACCAATTGTCTGTTGTCAATTCTCAATTGTCCATTCGGACGATTGGCGCCGCCAATCGTCTGTTCGCCTCCCTGTTGCAGCCTTACGTGCCGGAAGACGAGGCTTTGAGGGAGACGTACCGCCTTTTCGGGGTGGGGATCGCTCCTCCGGAAGTGCCGGCGGATTACCGGAAGATGCGGTCGCGGCTGATCTTCCCGATCCGGGACGAGAAGGGAGGGCTGGTGGCGTTTGCGGCCCGCAGGCGGACGGATGGTGAGGAGGGAGCCAAGTATGTCAACTCGCCGGCCAGTCCGGTCTATAGCAAGAGCCGGGTGCTTTATGCGCTGGACCTGGCGGGGGAGGCGATACGGGAGAGGCGGTTCGTCTTCGTCACCGAAGGCTACAAGGACGCCCTGGCGATGCATGCTGCCGGATTTACGAATACGGTGGCGCTCTGCGGGGTGGCTTTCACTGCCGGGCATCTCCGGTTGCTGGCGGGATATACGCAGCGGATCGTCCTGCTGCTGGATGCCGACAGGGCCGGGGAGGCGTCGATGGAAAAGATCGTGGCGATGCTTTCGTGCGGGACAGACTCGGAAGGGGAGCGGTTGGAGCCGGCCTGTTTGTTCGAAGTGAGCCGGATGCAGCTTCCTTACGGAGAGGACCCGGACAGCCTGCTGCATGGATCGGGCTTCGTCTCTTTCCGCCGCCAGATCACCGCTTCCCTTCATTTGGCCTTGCTGGAAACCTACGAACACCACCTGCTTCGGCAGATTGCAAAGACCGTGAGCGATTTATCTCTCTGTCTTTCATGTGAAGACCGAATATCTTTGTTATCTTTGCTCGCAAAACAGAAATCCCGCCTCTCACGTGTGACGATGCGGCTGGGGAGGAATGTGGTGGTGTAAACAACCGGTCACCGATGAATTTGCCGGAGTCATTCGCGGGAGACGGATTGTTAAGTTAAATGGAACATAGTCATAATTATATGCAGTTACAACCTACATTTTCAATCATAACGATTACCTATAATGCCGTGCGCCTGGTGGAGCAGACGTTGTTGAACGTGTTGAGCCAGTCCTATCCGAACATCGAATATATCGTGATAGACGGCGGTTCGACAGACGGAACGGTGGATATCATCAGACGGTATGAATCGGGGCTGGCCTATTGGGTGAGCGAGCCGGACAAGGGGATATACGATGCCATGAACAAGGGGCTTCAAAAGGCGACGGGCGATTATGTCTGGTTCATCAACGCCGGCGATACCCTCTGTTCGTCCGATACGGTCCAGTCGGTCGTTTCCAGGTTGCAGAAGAGGAAGGCTTTGCCGGATATCATCTATGGGGAAACGAATATCGTGGACGAGGAAAGGCGGTCGCTGGGACTGCGCCGCCTCAGGGCGCCGCGGAAGCTCTCGTGGAAGAGTTTCCGGATGGGGATGTTGGTTTGCCACCAGTCGTTCATACCAAAACGTGCGATTGCCCCGTCATATGATTTGCAATATCGCTATTCGGCCGATTTCGACTGGTGTATCCGTTGCATGAAGCAGGCCCGTTCATTCTGTAACACGCACCTCACCCTGTCCGACTTCCTGGACGGCGGTACGAGCACGACGCAAAGAAAAGCATCCTTGCGGGAGAGATATGCGATTATGTGCAAATATTATGGTACTTTTGTTACGGTTTTGCTCCACGGCTGGTTCGCCATCCGTTTTTATACGGCGAAGTGCCTGAAGGGGCGGGTGTAAAGAATATGAATTTTAATGAGACATATATGAAGGATTTGCTGAAGCAATGGGGGAAACATGTTGTTGCCCTGATTTTGTTTTTGGGACTGGTGATGACCTATTTTTCACCGGCGGTGTTTGATGGGAAAGTAATCATGCAGGGCGATAATATCAAGGCGACCGGAATGGGATCAAGCCAGATGGATCAATACGCCGAGACGGCACAGCCGGGTGAGTTCAGTGTCTGGTCGGATGCGATGTTCGGAGGGATGCCGTATGTGACAGGATATGGGCAGGCCGCACCGAGTATGCCTTCTTATTCGATTGTGGATGGTTGGTTGAAAAAGGTGGGATATGGCGATGCGGCTATGGTATTTGTCGGATTGGTGTGTTTCTACCTGCTGATGTGCGTCATGGGAGTAAACTGGTGGCTTGCGATTGCCGGGGCATTCGCTTTTGCATTCGCATCCTATAATATCATTATTATCGAGGCGGGGCATATCGTGAAAGCCTATGTGATCGGTTATATGCCGGTGACGTTGGCCGGTATGGCTTTGCTTTTCAGGCGCTCCTATCTGTGGGGAGCCGTCTTGTTCCTGCTGGGGGTAGCCTTATCCTTGGCGAACGGGCATATCCAGATCACCTATTATCTGGTCCTGCTTTGTCTGCTGATCTATATAGGATATGCAGTCAGAAAGATCAAGGAGAAAGCCTATGGCGAATGGTTGAAGACCTCCCTGATTATGGCCGCTTGCGTCGTATTGGCCGTATTGCCTAATGCGCAGGGGATGTATTCCAATTGGGATCTGGGGCAGCACTCCATCCGTGGCGCTTCGGAGCTGACGCCGAAACCGGATGCTTCGGGCAAAGTGGAGAAGGCTTCCACCGGCTTGGATAAGGATTATGCTTTTCAATGGAGTTACGGCTGGAAAGAGTTGATGACCGTTCTTGTGCCGAATGTATATGGCGGTGGGTCGGGAGGAACGTTGGACAGCTCTTCCGAGTTATACAAGGAGTTGAAGAAAAACGGGGCCCAGGTGGGGAAAGAAGTACAGACCTATACCTATTGGGGAGATAAGATATTCACTTCCGGGCCGGTCTATTTCGGGGCGTTGGTCTGCTTCCTGTTCGTCCTGGGGATGTTCGTGATCCGGAACCCGATGAAATGGTGGCTGCTGGCTGGATCGGTGTTCCTGACATTCCTTGCGTTGGGACGTAATTTCGATTCTTTCAACGACCTGATGTTCCATTATCTGCCTTTGTACAATAAGTTCCGTACAGTCGAGATGGCGTTGGTGATACCGGGATTGGTATTTCCGATCGTCGCTATTTGGGGGTTGCGGGAAATCTTGACCGAAAAAGTGGAGGAGGCTCGTTTGAAAAAAGGATTCCTTTGGGCTTTGGGGCTGACCGGAGGACTTTGTGTGATCCTTTGGCTGATGCCTTCCTTGTTGTTGGATTTCCGGTCTGCATACGATGCGCAGTTCCAGAGCCAGGTTCCGGAGTGGTATTACACGGCCTTGTTGATGGACCGTGCTTCGCTGGCTTCGGCCGATGCGTTGCGGTCTTTGATCTTCATCCTGTTGGGAGCCGGGTTGCTTGTCTGGTTCTGGAAGGCGAAGAACAAGAAGACTGCGGCGACTTTCGTAAGTGCAGGGGTGGCAGTCCTTATTTTGATTGATCTTTGGACGGTGGATCGTCGTTATCTGAATGACAGTAATTTCGTCAGGCAGCAGCCGGCGGAGATGTACAAGGAAACGGTTGCCGACAAGGCGATTTTGCAGGATACGGGTTCGACTTTCCGTGTGTTGAACATCAATAACCCGTGGCAGGAAACGAATACTTCCTATTTCCATCATTCTATCGGAGGGTATCATGCCGTCAAGCTGCGCCGTTACCAGGAACTGATCGACCATCGGCTGGACGGTGAGTTGCGTGGGATTATCAGTGCTTTGCAGAAGGCACAGACGGCTGAAGACGTGATGTCTGCGTTGGCAGCCTGTCCTACCTTGAATATGCTGAATACCCGCTATGTCATCTATAACCCCGAACAGCAACCGTTGAAAAATCCGTATGCATTCGGGAATGCCTGGTTTGTAGACAAGCTGGATATGGTGGACAATGCGGATGCCGAGATAGAAGCCTTGAATACGATCGATCCGCTGAGAACCGCTGTGGTTGATAAGCGTTTCCAAGAAGATTTGGAAGGATTTGTGCCGCAGAAAGATTCAACCGCAACGATCGTGTTGGAAGAATACCGTCCGAACCGTCTGACCTATAAGAGTAAAGCGGATAAGGAACAATTGGCAGTCTTCTCCGAAGTATATTACCAGCCGGGTTGGAAGGCTACGGTCGATGGCAAGGAAGTGCCTCATTTCCGTGCGGACTGGATATTGCGTGGCATGCGTGTTCCGGCAGGCGAACATACGATCGTATTCGAGTTCCGTCCGTCCGGTTATGTGACGGCTGCATACGTTTCTTCCTACAGTTCGTTCCTGATCTTGTTATTGCTGATCGCTGCGATCGGTTGGTCGGGATGGAAATATTGGAAAAAGAGTAAAAATTGATATTGTTCAAAAGCATCACTTTTGACGGTCGTCGTGGTAATAAAGACGATCGTCTTTATCCCGATGAAATCAATGTTCGTATGGGATGAAGACGGTTGTCTTGACAATGACTTTTGGGAGTCTTTTTATTTGTAGAACGTCTTTTGGAATGCCGAAAACTCTTCCTTTTTCAAAACCAGCCTGTTCCAGGCAGCATCTAAAAATCCACAACCGTATCCTGACAGTTGGATAAAGGAGGCGATAATCGACAGGAAGCCGATTTTGATGCTTTTATTCTGAATCGAAGAATCCGCAAAGATAAGCAAACAGAAAAGTCCGAGCGGCAATAAACTCCAAGTGCAGAAGAGGCTTCCGACCAGGAAAAAGAGTACTCCTAATGTAAAGGCCGCCGGCAATAGATGTACCAGTTTAAGCGAGTCCGGATATTTCTTGTACAAATTGATACGGGCGATGCCGGAATTATAAACCTGGCGGAAGAACTTGTGCCAATCCGTACGTCTTTTGTGATATACCCAGGCGGAGGGAAACAGGCATACTTTGTTGCCGTTCTTGAACAGGCGGATACTGAAATCGATATCTTCCCCGAAGCGCATGGGGGAGAAGCCGCCTAACGCTTCGTAGGTGCTTTTCCGGATTCCCATGTTGAAGCTACGGGGGTAGAACTTATCCATCTTCTTTTTTCCGCCACGAATGCCGCCTGTCGTAAAGAAGGAGGTCATGGAGTAGTTGATGGCCTTCTGCACGTCCGTAAAGCTGTCAGAAGCCTTGTCCGGCCCTCCGAAAGCGTCCGCCCCGGTTTCCTTCAGTTCCTTGTTTACCGATTTGATGTAGTCGGGAGGCAGGATGCAATCTGAATCGAGAACGATCAGGTAATCGCCTTTGCTCTGCTTCGCCCCGTAGTTACGGGCATTGCCCGGACCGCCATTAGGAATATAGGAATAGGAAACATCCAACTTATCTTTGAAAGCTTCGACTACATGCTGGCAAGTCTCCTTCGAGCCGTCTTCGACGATGACGACTTCGAAGTTTGTTTCACTCTGCCGTGTAAGGCTGTCCAATAACTCCTCTACCTCGTTGGGACGGTTGTAGACAGGGATGATAAGGGATAAATGGGATGTTGCCATATTTATGAATTCTTTAAGATGTAATATCCGCAGGTTGTATAGAAGTTACGGATATACGGGATATTCAGGAATCTCCATAGTTTTCGAGGATGGAGATTGAATTTCGTTTCGTAATTAGGGTTGATGAAATAGAGGACTTCTTCGACTATCCGGTATTTTTCTTTGTGCACGATCGAGAGAAAACGTTCCAATGAAATGCCGGTATCTTTGATTTCCAAAAGTCCTCCAGGATTGACATTCCCCCATTCCAGCACTTTTTTATATACGGGGCGGGGCAATAGATGGAACCAGGGCAAATGGCTTAGGAGCTTGTTGTTGCAAATCTGCTGGTGACCTCCGAACGGATTTTGCCAGGGTGGAAAGGCTACGAAAATAATACCGTGAGGACTTAAGAACCTCTTTATAAAAGGCAAGAATAATTCTTGGTTGGGGATGTGTTCTATCACATCCCGGATGATGATAATGTCGAACTTGTTGTGCAGTTCGGTTACTTTGTAGATATCCTCGCAGATCAATGTCAAGTTTCTGTTGTTGGGATGTACGCTGTAGATTTCTTTTGCGATTGCAATCTGGCCTCCGTTGATGTCTATGCCGGTCACTTGGCAACCGAGATCCAGAAAGGGCTTTATGTTTCCTCCTTCCCCGCAACCGATTTCGAGAATGTGGGAATCTGCCGTAATCGGTTTATGCTTTTCAATGAAAGGTATTACATATTTTTGTGTCGTAATACTTTGTTCGTTGAAATATAGTTGTCTGTCAGCGTGTCTTTTTTGCATATCTACAAAATAAAAATGAGGGTGTGCCGAAAGCCATCATACTTTTGGGCACACCCTCAGATATATTAATATCTGTAATGTTCGGCCTTATAAGGTCCTTCGACCGGTACGCCAATGTAATCGGCTTGCTTCTGAGTCAGTTTAGACAGTTTGACGCCGATGCGCTCCAAGTGGAGGCGGGCAACTTCTTCGTCCAGGCGTTTCGGCAGGCGGTAGACACCTACCTCGTAAGGCATTGTCCACAAATCCATCTGGGCCAAGACTTGATTTGTGAAGGAGTTGCTCATTACGAAAGAAGGATGGCCTGTCGCGCAACCCAAGTTCACCAAGCGGCCTTCTGCCAACAGGAAGATAGAGTTGCCTGTCGGGAACGTGTACTTGTCAACCTGCGGTTTGATATTGATGTGCTTGATGTTCGGATAGTTCACCAGCTTGTCGACCTGGATTTCGTTGTCGAAATGGCCGATGTTGCAAACGATGGCCTGGTCTTTCATCTGGGCCATATGTTCGATGGTGATGATGTCGCAGTTACCGGTGGTCGTAACGAAAACGTTGCCTTCCTTGACGGCTTCTTCCATTGTCGTCACTTCGAAGCCTTCCATGGCGGCTTGCAGGGCGCAAATCGGATCGATCTCCGTGATCAGGACACGGGCTCCGTAAGAGCGCATGGAGTGGGCACAGCCTTTCCCTACGTCGCCATATCCGGCTACTACCACGACTTTGCCGGCGATCATCACGTCGGTAGCGCGCTTGATGCCGTCGGCCAGTGATTCGCGGCAACCGTACAGGTTGTCGAATTTCGATTTCGTAACGGAGTCGTTGACATTGATGGCCGGAACCAGCAGTTCACCTTTTTCCATCATTTGGTACAGGCGGTGTACGCCGGTAGTCGTTTCTTCGGAGACACCTTTCATTTCGGCGATCGTGCGGTGCCAACGGGTATTGTCTTCAGCCAGGATACGGTTTAAGGTATCCAGGATGACCTGTTCTTCGTGATTGCCACCTTTGCGGTTGATCGTTTCGGCATCGTTCTCTGCCCGGTAACCCATATGAACCAGCAGGGATGCGTCGCCACCGTCATCCACAATCATGTGCGGACCTTTGCCGTCGGGGAAACGGAGTGCCATGTCGGTACACCACCAGTATTCTTCCAGTGTTTCACCCTTCCAGGCGAAAACGGGAACACCATCGGCAGCGATGGCTGCGGCAGCGTGGTCCTGTGTAGAGAAGATGTTGCAGCTTGCCCAGCGAACATCTGCTCCCAACGCAACTAATGTTTCGATTAACACTGCGGTCTGAATCGTCATGTGCAGTGAGCCGGTGATACGAGCTCCTTTCAGAGGTTTCTGATCGGCGTACTTCTTGCGAAGTGCCATAAGTCCCGGCATTTCGTGTTCGGCGATCTCGATTTCTTTACGACCGAATTCAGCCAAACTCATATCTGCCACTTTATAAGGCAGATTAGTTGGAAATAATTGTGACATAAATTGATACTAAAATGTTAATGCTGCAAAGGTAGTAAAAAAAATCATACCGGAGTGATTCCCTGGTCGGCCAATAACTTCAATCCTAAATCCTTCAGTTTGAACTTCTGGATCTTTCCGCTACCGGTCATGGGGTAGGTGTCGACAAAGAATATGTATTTCGGAATCTTATGCCGGGCGATCTTTCCGCGACAGAAGTCCTTGACGATATCTTCCGTCATGGTGACGCCTTCGTGCAGGATGATAAAGGCTCCCACTTCCTCCCCGTATTTCTTGGAGGGAACGGCAGCGACCTGCACATCTTTCACGCCTTTCAGGTGATAGAGGAATTCCTCCAGCTCACGGGGGTAGATGTTTTCTCCTCCCCGGATAATCATGTCCTTGATGCGTCCGGTGATGCGGTAGTTGCCATGTTCGTCTTTCACGCCCAGGTCGCCACTGTGCAGGAAGCCGTCTTTATCGATGACTTCGGCTGTCGCGGCCGGGTTGTTGTAATAGCCTTTCATGGTATTGTAACCTCGGTTGCACATTTCACCTTGTACGCCTACCGGACATTCTTCTCCCGTTTCCGGATCGATCACGCGGACTTCGGTAAATTCGTAGTCACGTCCCACCGTATTGTAGCGGACTTCCGCCGGATCGTCGATGCGCGAATGTGTCATGCCGGGCGATGCTTCCGTCAACCCGTATACGCTGGTCACGCGCATGAACATTTTTTCTTCCACCTGCTTCATCAGTTCCACAGGGCAAAGGGAGCCTGCCATGATGCCGGTGCGGAGGGAGGTCAGGTCGAACATGCTGAACATCGGGTGATTGAGCTCGGCGATGAACATGGTCGGAACGCCGTAAAGGGCCGTGCACCGTTCCTTGTGGATGGAGGCGAGTACGACCAGCGGATCGAATTTTTCGACCATGACTTGTGTGCATCCATGCGTCAAGACGTTCATGGAGGCGAGCACGACACCGAAGCAGTGGAACAGAGGCACGCAGCAGCATAGTTTGTCGTCTGCTGTGAATTTCATGTGTTCTCCTGTCAACAGCCCGTTGTTGGCAATGTTATAGTGCGTCAGCATGACCCCTTTGGGAAAGCCGGTCGTGCCGGATGTATATTGCATATTCACGACATCGTGCGGGGTCACCAGCTTTTTGGCTTCCACCAGTGTCTCGTCACTGACGTTTTCGCCTAAAAGCAGCAGTTCGGGAGTGTTGTACATTCCTCTGTATTTCTCCTGCCCGATGTAAACTACATTCTTCAGAACCGGGAAACGTTTGCTTTTCAGGTAGCCACGTTGTGATTCCTTCAGTTCGGGCAACATGGTATATACCATGTCGACATAACTTCCGTCGAACACGCCGTCGGTAATGCATAATGTATGGATATCCGCGTTTTCGACCAGGAATTCCAGTTCGCTCTGCTTGTAGTTGGTATTGACGGTAACGGCCACTGCTCCGATCTTGGCGGCAGCATACAGGAATGTAAGCCAGTCAGGGACATTGGTCGCCCAGATACCGACATGCGTGCCATGTTTGATCCCGATCGAAAGCATGCCTTTCGCCATCCGGTCTACACGTTCGTTGAATTCCTTCCAGGTGAAACGGAGGTCGCGGTCGGAATATACCAGATATTCCTTGTCGGGGGTCGTCTCGGCCCAATGTTCCATCCACTGGCCGAGCGTCCTGTCTTGTAATTGTATTTCCATAGAGACGGCAGATTAATAGGGGGTGTAGATGACTCCGAGGATTTTCGCCGTATTGTCGGCAGCGGCATGTACGTGGTGGGCGACGATGGAATCGTAGTAGATGCTGTCGCCTTCTTCCAGGATATAGGTATTCTTGCCGTAGTTGATTTCGAGGATGCCTTCCAGTACATAGATGAATTCTTCCCCTTCGTGTGTGGAAAGTACGAAATCCACTCCGTCTTCGCTCGGAGCGACATCGATCAGGAACGGTTCCATATGGCGTCCGGACTTGTCTTGTGATAGGGAATGGTATTCCATGTGCTTGCGTGCTTTGCTGTCGTTGTTGCTAAAACCGATGCTGTTCGTGTCGTTGCTATCTTTCTTGCGGCAAATGACGGGGCCCAGTTCTGCTTGGTCGTCCAGGAATGTGCCCAGGCGTACGCCTAATACGCGGGCTATCTTGATGAGCGGGGCGAGAGACGGAAAGTCTATATTGCCCTCGATACGTTCTATTTGTTCGATGCTCAGACCTGAGCGTTCGGATACTTCCTGGGTGGAAAGTTGTTTGGATTCGCGGATGCTTTTGATTTTAGCTCCTATGATTTTGTTGTTTCCCATGAGCATTATATGTTTATTGTTTATTGAATCTTTTAATTTGTAACAGAACGGCGCAAAATTACATTAAATTTTCATTAAACAAAGGCATTAGGTAAAAGAAAAAAGGATGACCCCCGTGGAGACCATCCTTTTGAACTTCTTGCGAAGAAATTGTTTCTTACTTTCTGATGCCAAGCTCTTTGATGATAGCACGATATCTTTCGATATCAACCTTGATCAGGTAATCCAGTAAACGACGACGCTTACCTACCAACATTTTCAGAGCTCTTTCAGAGCTATGGTCTTTGTGATTAGCCTTCAAGTGTTCAGTCAAATGTGCGATACGAACTGTGAACAGTGCGATCTGGCTTTCTGCAGAACCTGTGTTGGTTGCAGACTTGCCATACTTTTCGAAAATCTCTTTTTTCTTTGCTGAATCTAAAAACATGATTCTTGTGTACTTTAATAAATTAATACTATGTTATCTAAGCGGGGACAAAGGTAGGGATTCATTTTTGATTGACAAATCTTTTTATGTATCTTTTTTTATTTTGAAGTGTCAATGTCATATACTTCTCGCAAATTTATTGTAATTTTGCGGCCAATAAATTAGTTTTCAATGCAAAAGATTAGAAACATCGCGATTATCGCGCACGTAGACCACGGTAAGACAACGCTCGTGGATAAGATGTTATTAGCCGGTAAGCTTTTCCGTGAAGGACAGGCAGAGCCGGATCAGTTCCTGGACAATAATGACCTGGAACGCGAACGAGGGATTACGATCCTTGCCAAAAATGTATCTATTAATTATAAAGGTTATAAAATCAACATTATCGATACTCCGGGACACGCCGACTTCGGAGGTGAAGTGGAACGCGTATTGAATATGGCTGACGGTTGCTTGTTGCTGGTCGATGCTTTCGAAGGCCCGATGCCGCAGACTCGTTTCGTGCTTCAGAAGGCTATCCAGTTAGGCTTGAAACCGATTGTGGTCATTAATAAGGTAGACAAGCCGAATTGTCGTCCGGAAGAGGTGCAGGAAATGGTGTTCGACCTGATGTTCAGTCTTGATGCAACGGAGGAACAGCTCGACTTCCCGACGATCTACGGTTCTGCCAAGCAGGGTTGGATGTCGGAAGATTGGAAAGAGCCGAAGGAAGATATTACCGCTTTGCTGGATGCTATCATCCAGTATATTCCGGAACCCCAGGTATTGGAAGGCTCTTCCCAGATGTTGATCACTTCGTTGGACTATTCCAAGTATGTAGGCCGTATCGCTGTGGGGCGCGTGCATCGTGGCGAACTGCGCGAAGGACAGGAGATCATGCTTTGCAAGCGTGATGGCTCGATGGTGAAATCGAAGATCAAGGAAATCGACGTGTTCGAAGGGCTGGGGCGTACGAAAGTAGATGCTGTCCAGTCCGGCGATATCTGTGCGATTATCGGTGTGGAAGGTTTTGAAATCGGTGAAACGATTGCCGATGCCAATGATCCGGAACCGCTGCCGACGATTGCTATCGACGAACCGACGATGTCTATGTTGTTTACGATCAATAACTCTCCGTTTTTCGGGAAAGATGGCAAGTTCGTGACATCTCGCCATATATATGATCGTTTGATGAAAGAACTGGACAAGAACCTTGCCTTGCGAGTGGTTCCGACAGATTCTGCCGATTCTTGGTTGGTGTATGGACGCGGTGTTCTCCACTTGTCTGTCCTGATCGAAACCATGCGTCGTGAAGGTTACGAGTTGCAGGTTGGTCAGCCGCAGGTCATTATCAAGGAAATCGACGGTGAGAAATGCGAACCGGTCGAACAGTTGACGGTCAATCTGCCGGAAGAATGTTCCAGCCGTATCATCGATATGGTAACCAAGCGCAAGGGTGAAATGACGATGATGGAAAGCAAGAACGACCGTATGCATCTGGAATTCACGATTCCTTCCCGTGGTATTATCGGTTTGAATAATGCTGTTTTGACTGCGTCAGCTGGTGAAGCGATCATGGCGCACCGTTTCCTCGAATACCAGCCGTGGAAGGGAGAGATCGAACGCCGTACGAATGGTTCTATCATCGCGATGGAAACAGGTACTGCCTATGCTTATGCTTTGAATAACTTGCAATCCCGTGGACGTTTCTTTATTGCTCCAGGCGATGAGGTGTATGCCGGACAGGTTGTTGGCGAGCATACGAAAGACAATGACTTGGTGGTTAATGTGACGAAGTCGAAGAAGCTGACGAATATGCGTGCTTCCGGTTCGGATGATAAAGTGTCTTTGGCTCCTCCTACGGTGTTCAGCCTGGAAGATGCTTTGGAATATATCAAAGGCGATGAATATGTAGAAATCACCCCGAACAGCATGCGTATGCGTAAAATCATCCTTGACGAACTTGAACGTAAGCGCCAGGGAAGATAAAAGCTATCACAACATAATCGCGCCGATAATGCAAATCATACTTGGACTTGCGTTATCGGCTTTTTTTGTTTTAATTCCAAATACATGCACTACTAATCCTATTTATATCGGGAGGGCAGTTTGTAAATCGTATTCAAACGTGGTACGGTTGTCGATTGTCAAATTAATAATGAATAATATCAAAAAATAAGGGGAGGCATTTGCGTATACTGATTATTTTTGTCCTATTAAGTAAAAAACTTTAAAGGAAAATGAAGAAAAAAGTATATACAGCGTTCATATGCCTTTGTTGTGCTGTGGTGTCTCTCTTTGCTCAGGAGCGCGTAGTGGAATTAACGAATCCGAACGAAAGCTGTACGAGTATTGCAGCTGGCAAATTGGCGACGACTGATGGTTCGGTCATGACATCGCAGACGTGTGACGGGACTTCTCGTACTTGGATGGAGATTGTGCCTGCCCAAAACTGGCCGGACACCGCAAAACTTGATCTTTATTGGGATCTCCGTCATACGGAAAGCAAAAACGACCGTTTGGGTGTGAAACTGAAAGGTTCTATCCCACAGGTTCCTTATACATTTGCTTATCTGAATACCGGTTATCCTTGTATGAACGAGAAACAGTTGGCGATGGGAGAAACGACTATCGTGGGACGTAAGGAGCTGCGTAATCCCAAAGGCTTGTTCCATATTGAGGATTTGCAGGGGATTGCTTTGCAACGTTGCAGTACGGCACGCGAGGCGGTCTTGCTGATGGGACGTTTGGCAGAACAATATGGCTATCGTGATGGAGGGGAATGCCTGACGGTTGCCGATAAGAGGGAACTCTGGTTTTTCGAGATTACGGGTGCAGGTTCGGAAGATATGGGGGCTTTATGGGTTGCCCGGCGCATACCGGACGACCATGTGACGGTTTCGGCTAATACACCTCGTATTTCCGATGTCGATTTCGGGGACAAGGATAATTATATGTATAGTGAAGGACTGAAGGAGAAAGCACGGAAGTTAGGGTATTGGGACGGGA
Source organism: Parabacteroides sp. merdae-related_45_40 (assembly GCF_001915675.1). Lineage (NCBI taxonomy): Bacteria > Pseudomonadati > Bacteroidota > Bacteroidia > Bacteroidales > Tannerellaceae > Parabacteroides > Parabacteroides sp. merdae-related_45_40. Next base: position 18,185 of record NZ_MNQY01000135.1, read on the forward strand.
AAGAGCCTTTCAAGTTCTGGAAAGTAATCCATGAAACGGGGAAGAAGCCTTTTACCATCCGGGATTTTTTTGTTTTGAAAACGCTGGCTCCTTCTTTGAACCTGACGATGGACATGGAGGAGTTACCTTTGTCTGTCAAGCCCGAACAGAATGTTTCTTTGGCGGATATGAACCGTCTGCTGCGTGAAACATATGAGGGAACAGAATGGGATATGACAAAAGACATGATGGTTACGAAGAAAATCAAGGATAAAGATGGAACCGAGCGCGATACGATATATAAAAGCCCGTTGGCACAAAACTGGATGACGAATGATATGTTTGAATTCCTGAATGCACAGCGAGGTGAAAAGAAGATAGAGAAACAGCGGACGATATCGGTTGTCTGGTGTGCTTATTCGTTTGTGATCCAGTGCCGAGATTGGTTACCGGACGAGGTTGGAGGCGTTTGTTGGTGGTCGGAAGATAATCCGGGTGAAAGTCCCCGTGTCCCGTTATTTGCCGGAATGACGGATGTCCCTGAAAGCTTTAAGGTATGCGGGCATAAACGATATCGTCCTGATGCCGCCCTTTGGACCTATCGACGTACAAACCGTTTGGCGCAAGTGAGTTGGGGGCATGGTCGTAAATTAATCGAGCCTGCCGTCCTCTCTTTCGAGCAGAAGGCTGCCGACGAAATGCCTCTGATAGAAAACAAGGTATCGGTCCTTATTCGGGAAGGCAAGAAAGATGAAGCCCAAGCTTATCTTACCCGTTATTCCTTCGATTTTATCTATTCGACTTTGCGTTGTTGGGAGGAAATGGAAGGACAGCTATGGCATAAGTTTGGACGGGGTTTCTGATTGAGGGCTTCTTTTAGTGTGAGTTTTTCTTGGCTTTTTCCCGCTGCTTTTCGATTTCTTTTCGGTAGGAGAGTGGGTTTATGCCTGTTTTGCTCCTGAAAAAGTAAGAGAAATAGTCGGCCGATTCAAAATTGAGCTTCATTGCGATGTCTTGGATCGACATTTCCGTACTGCTCAGTAAATCTTTGATCTTGCTGAGCTTCAGTTGCAGCATGTATTGATGGGGAGCGATCCCAGTGTATTGCTTGAATGATTTCCTGAAATTGGAATAGCTCATGTTGATGGATTCGGCAATATCTTCCGGTGTAAACTTGTCGTAAATGTTTTCCCGCATCAATACGCATGCTTCCTGTATCTTCTGCATAGAAACCGGTCCACAATCCTGATTTTTGTTGATCGAATAGATCAAGCCGATCGTATGCATCGTAATTCCCGCCAAAACAGCTTGGAACCCGGATTTCTGTGCCCTGGCACAGTCAAGCATTTCCCCGAAATGCTTGACGATTTGGTCATTCATGCCGATATGAAATATGGGATTTGCGCGATTAATAATTCCGTTTAATAATTTTTCAAAATAATCACCTTGAAAGGTTACGTAATATTCATCCCAACCTATATTGGCGATAGGTTGGTAGCTATGCCATTGTCCGGGGAAAATAAAGAATGCGTCTCCTTTTGATATTTTCTTTTCAAAGCAGTTGATGGAAGCAAAAGTTCCTTCTCCTTTTACAATATATACCAGGGCGAACTCGTCAATAATTCTGCCCCGGTCGGGATTAAATGTATATCCGATTGGGTGACCTTTAAGGGGATAACTGCCTTTTGGATCAATAGACTGAAATCCTATGCCGCTAATAGACATTCCCCAGATGTTCTCATCATTGTTTGTCGGTAAGTACTTTATGACATTATGTTTACTGCGATCAAAATCCATTTGGTGATTATTTTGAGTATTTCAGAATAAAATGTTTCTCGCTTGAGAGATTACATTTATCTCTGTTTACAAAGATATTAAATTTATTACATCTGTCAAAAAGCAAGGGAAAAATATCATTTTTTCATGATTATAAAGATAATAAAGGCAGACATTTGTGAAAATAAATATCGTTTAACCTAATAAGTTTGGAGATTATGAGAAATCGAATTCTATTTTTGCTATGTTTCCTATGTATAGGATTGCAAGCATTTGCCCAGATTTCTATTTCAGGAAAAGTGGTTGATGCAGGAGGGCTTGAACTTCCAGGCGTAAATGTGATGGTAAAGGGAACAACTATCGGTACATTAACCGATGGTGATGGAAGGTTTACGATTCCAGATGTTCCGGGTAGCAGTAATGCCGTATTGGTATTTTCTTATGTCGGTTTCCAGACACAAGAAATAAAAGTAGGAAATACCAAAAATTTAACTGTGAAATTGCAGGAAGATAATATGGCATTGGATGAGGTTGTGGTGGTTGGTTATGGTACATCCCGTAAAAAAGATTTGGCAGGCTCTATTTCTAGTGTTAAATTGGATGATTCTCCGTTGACGCAGTTGGCAAACGTGAATGCTTTAGTTGCGTTGTCAAGCAAGATTCCGGGTTTTAATTATTCCCCGACAACAGATGCCGGTGGTGATAATACGGCTTCAATGACGATTCGTGGTATGAATTCTATTATTACAGGTCCTTCGGAGGCAAGCTTGAACAAGCCGTTGTTGGTTGTCGATGGTTCTATCTTTAATGGTAGTATCAACGAAATTGCCATGACGGATGTTGAATCCATTGATGTTCTGAAAGATGCCAGTTCTGCTGCCATCTACGGTTCACGTTCTGCAAATGGTGTAATTATTATTACAACAAAGCGTGGTCGTTCTTCCAAACCTACGGTTAATTTGGATGCTTATTACGGAATTCAGAGTTGGACAAGAAAGCCTCAGATGGTAACGGATCAAAATGAATTTTTGAATCGTCGTCGTGAAGCGATGATTGCTGCCGGTTCGATTGATCCGAGCGTAGGTTTGGACCCCGCACAGCTATTGAATGCTGAGGAACTGGAAGTTTACAATGCTGGTGGTTGGGTTGATTGGATTGATGAGGTCTCTCAAAATGCGCAGATTCAGAATTATAATCTGAGTATTTCAGGAAATGCTTCCGATAAAGTGAATTATTATTTGTCGGCCGGTTATATGAAACAGGATGGTCTGATTGTTGGCGATGACTATAAAAAGCTGACTTTTATGGCTAAAATGGACGCAAAAGTTACAGACTGGTTGACGGTCGGTATGCGCGCATCTTATTATAATGCCTCTAATCCTGGTCAGATCGCAAATATTCAGTCTGCAACATGGCTGTCGCCCTATAGCCATAAGTATGTACGTTATGATGGCTATACTGATTGGTATGAAAGATATGCAAATGGAAATGTCGCCAGCCCGTTTTGGAGTTCTTCCGAAACTACTTCCTATTTGTGGACAGATCGTGAGAAGAAATATGATAACCTAAATGGAACAGGATTTGTACAGATCGATTTCCCGTTTGTAAAAGGTCTGAGCTATAAGTTTACCATGAATGCTGTAAAAAATACGAACAATGTTGATATGTTTGTAAATCCCCAGTATTTCTTGGATACGAGAAAAGTTGAGGAATTGGCTGATCCGTATAAGTATACGGCGGAGGCAAATGGTAAATCGGAGATTAACCAGACTTATGCGTGGACAATGGACAATGTGTTCACTTATACGAAAGATTTCGGAAAGAATCATTTGGATGCAATGCTCGGTTATACGCGTGACGCCACTCATCAGAATCAGTTGAAGACTGCTTATAGTGGTTTCAAACTGCCGACTGTATTAGGCTCGTACGGACAAAATTTGGCAACGACTCAGCAGATTAACAAGACATTGAAGGAATGGCAGAATGTCGGTTATATGGCTCGTGTCAATTATAACTATGCAAACAAGTATTATCTGACGGCGAACTTCCGTCGTGATGGTTTCTCTGGATTTGCAAAAGGTAGTAAATGGGCTAACTTCCCAGGTGTGTCTGCAGCTTGGACATTGTCCCAGGAAGATTTTATGCAGAATGTAATTCCGGGATTGAGTTTCTTAAAGCTGAGAGGATCCTATGGTTTGACCGGTAATCAGAGTATCGAAGCCTATGCTACATTGGCTACAGTCGCTTCCGGTTATACTTGGTATGATGCATCTTCTTTGTATATCTATCAGAATTCGTTGGCAAATGAGGAATTGACTTGGGCGACAACTAAAACAGGAAACTTCGGTCTTGATTTCGGATTCTTGGACGGACGCATTTCTGGTTCTATCGATGTTTATAAATCAAAGACAAATGATATGTTGTTGAACCGTTCATTGCCTTATATGACTGGTTTCTCGGAAGCAAAGTTTAATGCGGGTGAGGTGATGAACCGCGGTGTCGAACTATCTTTGAATACGGTTAATATAAATGGAGACGGTAAAGATAATTTCCGTTGGGAAAGCGGATTGACTTTTTATCGTAACAAGAACAAGATTGTTCACCTTTTTGGCAAGGATGCTAATGGCAAGGAAGCGAACGATACGGGTAATGCGACAACAAATGGTTACGAAACTGCTCGTGCGTTGGTTATAGGCGAGTCGATCAATGCTGCATGGGATTTGAAAATGTTAGGTATCTTCCAATCTCAGGCTGAGATTGATAGCTATGTAGACGCGAATGGTAATAAGATTCAGCCGGATGCTGTACCTGGTGACATCAAGTTCCTGGATTATAACGGTGATGGTAAGATCAGTACGGATGACCGTCACTGTATTGGAGATATGGACCCATTGTTCACGATCAATTTTAGCAATACGTTAAGTTGGAAGAACTTCTCTTTGTATTTTAACTTCCGTTGGGATGCAGGTAACAGTTCTCATTTTATCGGTAGTGATCCGTTTGGTAATTACCATAATACGGCAACGACATCAGGTGCTCAGTTGAAAGTTGCTCCATGGAGCGAAAATAATCCAACAAACGAGCATCCACGCTTGGGCTATGTAAATACTTATTCCTATTATTTTTGGTCACAACGTCAGTATCTGAAACTGAAAGATTTGAGTCTTTCCTATACTTTCGATCAGCCGTGGGTAAAGAAAGCCAATATTCAGAATTTGCGTCTTTATCTGAGTGGTACGGACTTATTCACAATTACCGGCTGGTCTGGTCTGGATCCTGAAACAGGTGGTACGATTGCTGCCGGTCCTGGTAGTAGCCGTTATGGAAGCAAGCCTGCTTATCGGACACTTACAATTGGTGCTAATATAACATTCTAAAAATTGAACGGATATGAAAATTAAAAATATATTGTTAGGAACGGTTGTTGGCTCTTTGTCCCTATGTGGATTGGTTAGCTGTGACAATGATTTTCTAGAAGAAAAGTCATATGAATATACGTCTTCGACTTCGTATAATACACCTGAGGAATTGGACATGGCAATCGGTTTTCTGCATGGGCGCATCCAGTATTTGTTTTTTGGTGTATGGGGTAATCATAACTATTTTATGACAGGCATGGGACTGGACACCTTTGCTGCAACAGACCAAAATTATATTACAAGTAACTGGAAGACATTTACTCCTGACGAACCGGGATATTCACGTCACTGGTACGATAATTTGTGTCAAATAATCCAACAATCGAATATAATTATCGATGCTATCGATACTCGGGATATCAAATGGGATAGCGAGACTCAAAGAAATGAGATTAGGGCGGAAGCGATCTTTTTCCGTGCGTGGGCTCATCGTTGTTTAGCCGGTATGTACGGTGACACTCCTATTATATTGGAACCGGCTCGCTCTGCAAAAGTAGATTATGAACGTTCTCCCCGTATGGATGTTTGGAAACAGTGTGCCGCGGATTTTGAATGGGCAGTTCAGAATTTACCGTTGACAACGACGAAAAATGGCCGTATCGTAAAAGCGGCTGCAGACCATATGTTAGCTGAAATGTCTATCTGTATCGGTGACTATGATAAGGCGATTGCGGCGGCAAAACGTGTAATTGATGGAACAGACGGAGATTACCATCTGATGACCGAACGTTTCGGAACACGGGCTGGTGAGGCAACGGACCGTTATGGCAATCCTCATAGCTCTTATTGGGATCTGTTCCGTATGGGTAATTTTAATTATCAGGAAGGAAATAAAGAAGCAATCTGGGTAGCTCAATATGATTATGAAGGACGCATCAGTAATACTGGTGGCGGTGGTGTTGTAAGTTGGGGATCTGCTCCAGCAAAATGCCATATCGAACAGGCTTTTGTCTCTAATTTCTATAATGTGGACAAGAAAAGGACTTTGTCAAATGGTGACGTTATTCAGATATTTGGTTGGGGGGCTGTAACTTTTACAAATAGTAAAGCGGATTATGATGCGAATAAGAATAAGTCGAATGTAGCAACCGACTCGACGGGGTATGGTGGCGGTGGAACTTGCCATCCGACCGAATGGTTCTTAGGTGATCTATGGAATAATTGTGGAAGTGATGTCCGTGGCTCTGAAGAGATGATTCAACGTAATCTATATCAGTCGGGAGGTAAGCCATGGAGGCAGGCCATTGATGAGGCGAAGGCTTTATATGAATCTAAAAAAGCGTCCGGTGATCCGGATGCCGATCTTTATAAAATCACGGCTAATGATACGGTCACTCTTTTCCCGCGTATCTGGAAGTTCGGTACGGATAAGCATGTGGATGGCGACTATCGCCGATATGATCCGGATTGGTATGTAATTCGTCTGGCTGAAACTTATCTGTTGTTGGCAGAAGCATATTTGAATAAAGGAGATAAAGCAAGTGCGGCAGATGCTATCAATGTTGTTCGTGCCCGTGCCAAAGCTCCATTGTGTACGGCTGCTGATGTGACGATTGACTATATTCTGGATGAGCGTGCCCGTGAATTGTATGGCGAAGAACATCGTGCAGTAACACTCTCTCGTCTGTCGACAAAAGAAAATCCGGTGTTGGTACAGCGTACCCGCAAATATGGATATCGTTTCCCGGCAGCTACAAACGAATTGAAGGATGCAGGTCCCAATATTCAGGATTATCAATGGCAATATCCAATACCATTACAGGTAATCGAAGCTAACTCTGGGGCTAACTTCCCGCAGAATGAAGGTTATTGATTAAATCTATCTGTATAAAAATAGAAAGCCTGGATGCAGAAATGCTTCCGGGCTTTTATTTTGTGTCGAGTTTAGGCGGTACGGATAAATCCATAATACCAATAGGTGTTTCCGTATTTTTGCCGGAGTACATGATCCGTATTCGGACGTTGTGACATCAGTACGCCGAAGTCTTCGAAAGCCAGCCTGCAGGTTGGGGTAACCGGGTAGTTGCGGGTGGCTTCCAAATGAGGAAACATGAGGTCGACCACTAACAGAGCTTCCTGATAATGAATCGGTATCGCTTCACCTAGTGGAAAGTATTGCCGGAATAAATTATAAAAGCCTTTCAAGTCTTTATCCAAAAGGACGCCGCATAACAAATAGTCGAGTGCTTTACGGTTGGTCGTATCGGCTTTTACCGCTTGTGTCAGAAGAATGAGGGGGGAAGATGCGTCGATAATGAAATCTTCCTTGTATGCTTCTTTGGAAGTTGTTAGGGACTTGGAGATCCGTTCGGTTCGTTCTTTTATCCATTGATTGTGACAGGTGGAGGTTTGTAAGATGTCCATATATTTCTGGGCCAGAGGAAGATTTCCGGATTCTGTTTGCCAATCAATCAATCTTCTGAGCCGGGAGAAAGAAAGACCTTGTGGAGACATGGCATTGGCTTGTGCAAGTTGGTGGAGAGCTTCGTGTTTCAGTCCGAGAGCATAGGCGAAAAGGCTGTTAAAATTGGCTCCGCCCAATTCGTTTGCCGGAAAATAAATGCGGTCTGCTGACTGTACTGGATAGTGGAAGAGTTGCTCCGGCAGGATACCTTTTTCATTAAGGGCAAGCATCAGGTAAGGATGATAGTAGGCTTCGCTGCTGTTACTGGTATGGATCGTTTGTAGTACCCGATCCCATTGTTGTTCTTCCGCATACCGTTGTACAGCCAGGCGTTTCTCCCTTTCCCGGTTGGGGGAAGAATAAATGCTGTAACAACTGAATGCGATTAAGAGAAGGGGGAATGCGATAGAGATATAGCGGTTTTCTTTTCTGCCGGAGAGGAAAACAGAGCAGAGCGGAATTAGGAACAAGGCATAGTATACGTAAATATATCGCATTCCATATTCAGGATTAATGAATGTGTACAACTGATTGACCGGGGTGTAAAAAACAAAGTTTTGCCATAACAGAGGCCATACGGCAACAAGTACCAGATTTATAACCGGTAACATAGGGAAGCCTTTTTGTTTGAAGAAAATTCGTTCGAAAACAATTCCATACAGATACAATAAAAGTAAGCAGTTTCCCGGTAAAAGAAGATATAAGAAAGGAATAGCGATCAAAGCGCTGGTATAGCGTATTACTTTGTTCTGGATGAAAAGATAAAAAACGAGTGTCAAAAGGAATAGATTGTATTGTAATAGTGCAGATAAGTTCCAGGCATATTGATAGATGCAGAACATGATGATCGGTACGGTGATTATCCATCCGTGCAGTGCTGCTTTCCATTGCCTTAAGTAGAGGAGGAGGATGGCTGCGGTAATCAAAAGTAAACCTGTTTCCACGAAAAGTCCCAGTGAGAGCGGATGGTAGAACTGAGACAAAAAGTTCGTTATCAGACTGTTCCATCCGGTTGGAGCAAGTAGATAACCTTGCAGGTAGTCGTTTGTCATCAGGAATAATCCGCCTGCCTCCTGATAACGAATATATTCGGGATAGAACATATATTCGATAACGAGTGTATAAATACTTGACAGGACCAGAAGTATGATGTTTCCTTTTTTCATTTTTATGTACGTTTTAATCGGTTACGGTATGATCCAGCTGAGATCTGGTGATTGTGATTTTATCCTTGATAAATTCCGGGATGTTAAATGACTTCATCCGGAGGTTGTTCTCGTCGGGATCTTTCTGCGGGAGTAGGAATGGTTTGCTGAACTTTTTGTTCTTGTCTAGGTGGGCGATGAAGAAACGGGTGTAAAGCCCGTCAAGGCGTCGGCTGCTGAATATGATCCATCTTCCGTTTGAAGACCAGGAGTGATAGCTTTCCACGTCTGTGCTGTTTAAGATATCGGTATCCACGGGGGCAGAACCTTGTAAAGATATCATTTTCAGATCCGCTTCCTTATGCCAGATCGGGAAAGTTGCATAATCCGATTCGGTGAAAAGCAGATATTGGTTATCTGGTGAGATACGGGGGAATGAAGCGCTTTTATTGTGTGCCGTATAGATCGTGTCGATTGTCTCTCCGAAAGAGCCGTTGTCCGGGTTAAAGGAGACACTGCAAATAGAGTATTTAATCTCTTTCAACCTCTTGGGCAATTGTCTGGCAGGAGTTGTGCAGTAATATAGGCGTTTCCCGTCAGGAGCCCACGCTGGAAATGTTTCGAAAGATGCCGGACCGTTGAAACGGGGATCCGTTATGACTGTGTTATGGACCAAATCATATAAGACCAGGTCTGATTCCAGATCGTAGACTTCTATTAGGTTCGGGTTTCGGCTATAAAAAGACTGACGGGTGGTATTGGTTGAAAATATGATATATTTGCCAGATGGATGCCAGTGGGGATAAGTTCCTTCTTTGGATGATCCGAGTTGCGATAATTGCACTTTGGTAGGCTGGTTATTTTTAATAATGATTGTCCCTCCCGGAGAAGTCCGTGCATGAAACATGAAATCTGTAGGGGAATAATTGCAGAATGAGTGGCAATTGACACATCCTTTTTCATTCATATTGCTGGATATGATAATATCCTCTTTAAAACAGTTTAAAGCTCTTTGGCGGATATCCATTTCATGCCAAGATTCATAACCTGGTTCGATTAATCGGTAGGCAATATAAGGGTCGATAGAGTCTGTTGTAATATAAACAGGAAAAGATTTGTATTGTATACCTTCCGGATAAGATTCATTCCATACGGATATGGATATATCTATTTGCTTGCCAGTATTATCGGATAACATATGTTGCCATTTCTTTAAGGGTATATCGATTTTGTTTTTCCCTTCGATGCTAAATAATGGTTGGTTATTGTTGGAAAAAACAGCTTTTATATGAGAGGAATTTCTGACAGTAAAGTTTAAAGGTGCAATATTGATGGGGATACTTATTCCTTTATAATCCGGAAATATATCCGGATAGGTATTTCCGAGTTTAGATGCGACTTTATTTTCTGTGCATCCGATGTAGAGAAAGAAGGTCAATAAAGATAATAATAATTGTTTCATGGCTCATTCTGTTTATGATAGCACTCTGCAAAGATGTATCAAATTTTTAATTATAAATATCAAAAGCATAGATAAAATTTGTGCGAGGGTGAATATTTTTGTCCATTGTGAAAGACACATGGGAACATGGATTAATCTTATTTTTGTAAATACCGTATTATGATGAACAGATACAGATTTTTCTCTCTTTGCCTAGGTTTGATGTGTGGACTGCACTTGTCGGCCAAAGATTATTATGCCACGGATTTCGGTGTGAAAGCGGATGGTAAGACATTGAACACGAGTTCCATTCAGAAAGGAATCGACTTTGTGAATGCACAAGGTGGGGGGCGCTTGGTCTTTACTGCGGGTAATTATCAGACTGGGACGATTTACCTGAAGTCGAACGTGACACTCCATCTTGAAGAAGGAGCGACTTTATTGGGATCGACCAATCCTTGGGATTACGAAAAAGATCCGTATATTCGTTGGATGTCTATGATTTTCGCAGTTAAGCAGCAGAATATTGGTATAACGGGGAAAGGGACGATTAACGGGCGTGGTTTTCAAACAGCCAACAATATGGTGGACTATATCCAGCGGGGTATCTACGAAGATCCACTGAAACTGGGCCGTCCGAACGAGACGAACCGTCCGCAGAACATCTATTTCCGTGAATGCGAGAATGTGACAATCAAGGATATCACCCTGCGGGACCCGGCAAGCTGGAACCAGACATACGACCAGTGTAAGAATCTTTATGTCGACGGAATCCACGTGGATAGCAAATCCTATTGGAATAATGACGGTATCGATGTGGTAGACTGTGACGGCGTTGTGCTGAAAAACTCTTTTATCGATGCGGCGGATGATGCGCTTTGCTTTAAATCGCATGATGCGAACAGCATGTGTCAGAACGTGGTTGTCGAGAACTGTGTGGGACGTTCGAGTGCCAGTGGCTTGAAATTCGGGACGGTATCGAGAGGTGGTTTCCGTAACTTCAAAGTGAAAAACATCAAGATATATGATACGTATCGTTCGGCCATAACATTTGCAGCAGTCGATGGTGCTCTGATCGAAAACATCGAAGTAGATGGCGTTCGTTCCATTCATACGGGAAATGTGATCTACCTCCGTATCGGTGACCGTTGGAGTGCAGGGAAGAAGCCGATTATGAAGAATATTACGATCAAGAATGTCTATGCCGAGATCCCGATGGACAAACCGGATGCCGGATATAATTATGAAGGACCGATCGAAGATCTTCCCCGCAATATCTCACCCGCCAGCATTGTTGGATTGCCGGAATATAAGATTCAGAACGTGACACTCCAGAATATCGAGATTGTTTCTCCCGGAGGTGGTAATCCCTACTACGCTTACCGTGGATTGGCACCGGCCGAGCTGGACAGTATTCCTGAAATGGCGACTTCCTATCCGGAGTTTTCGCAGTTTAAGGAATTGCCGGCTTGGGGCTTCTACATCCGTCATGCCGAGGGAATCACTTTTGATAATGTGACGTTTAAGGCTTTGAAAAAAGATTACCGTCCGGCTATCGTGATGGATGATGCCGGGGAGGTGACATTCAAGGATGTCCGGTTTATCGAGCCGGAGGGCGAGGGAAAGAAACAGATATTCCCTTATAAGTCAAAAGTGATAAAATGAGAGTACGATATCGGACTGGAAGGATGTATAGGATTAAAAACAAAAAAGTGAGACGATATGAATAAAAATAAATTATTTGCAAGTGTGATAGGCCTTTTGGTCTTTGTGGCGGGACTTTCAGCTAAAGATTACCAAGTCGCGATGTTTGGAATCAAATCGGACGGAGTGACACTCAATACCCGTTCTATCCAGCGAGCTGTCGATTATATCAGTGAACAGGGAGGCGGCCGGCTTATTTTTTATGTGGGCCGTTATCTGACTGGTTCAATCGAACTTAAGTCGAATGTGACGATCCGTATCGAAGAGGGAGCCGTCTTGGTTGCAGTTCCCTCCGTTTATGATTTTAAAGGGGTTGGAGGATGTAATGCGATTATTTACGCAGACAAGCAAAAGAATATCGGTATCGGTGGAAAAGGCATTATCGATGGCCGTAGCATCGTTGTGCGGGCAAGCGTGGAAGAGCAATTGCAAAAAGGGCATATCGAAGGAAATGTATCCGATTATGCACCAGCTTTGATCTGCATGGAAGGCTGCGAGGATGTGAAAATCGAACAAGTCACCCTGCAGGATGCAGCGAACGTAGCCGAAATATATAAGGACTGCCATAATGTGACAGTAGACAGAGTCGTTGTGAATGCCGGTGCATCGGACCGGAAAGCAATCTCGATTTCTGGCTGTGACGGAGTGAAGATGACAGATTGCTACTTTAATATGGCGGGGAATCCGTTGGAGAGTGCTGGGACATCCCGTAATCTAATATTTACAAATTGTATAACACCAGACGGCAAAGCTGTCTCAAGCGATCAATAAGAAGGAGGAGAAAACTATGCAGAGGAGATCTTTTATCAAACAGAGTGTTTTATGGACAGCCGGTTGTGCCGTCGGTAGCCGTATGTCGCTATGGGGTACGGTTAGTGCAGCCGATGAGGTGAAGGGGACGGTTTTGCGTTCCGGTGAGCTATATAAATTGTTTCGTGATCCACAATCCATTTACCGTCCGTTTGTCCGTTGGTGGTGGAACGGAGATAAAGTAGAAGCGGATGAATTGAAACGTGAACTGCATATATTGAAGGAGGCGGGTATCGGAGGAGTGGAGATCAATCCGGTAAAATTTCCCGGCAATGACACGGACGATTTGGGAAAGAAGTCGTTACCTTGGCTGAGCGACGAATGGATTGACATGTTGAAGGTGACTTTTGACGAGGCGAAGTCGCTCGATATGACCTGCGATCTGATTGTCGGTTCCGGCTGGCCGTTCGGGGCGGAGTTCTTGAAGGGAGATGAACGGGCGGATGTTGTAGTGAACTATTCCGAGAAGCTGAGTGGTCCGATCGACTATGAAGTCTCTCGCGACGGTCTGTTCTGTGCGGCCGATCCTGCTATCAGTTCTCCTTTTCTTGGAAAGAAGATGGAGCTGGTTTCCCTGCAGCTGGTTCCTGAGCCGTTTGGCAGTCTTGACCAGGCTATCGATCTGATGGATAAGGAGGTCGATGGAACGTTTAAGTTCAAAGTGCCTGATGGGAAATATGTCTTGTTTGCCTTGGTCAAGATACGCGGTTTCCTCGAAGTGATCAATGGTGCTCCCGGTGCTACGGGACCGGTGTTGAACCATTTCAACAAGCTGGGTCCGTTGTCCGGCAATATCCGTTCCCTGTTTACCGATAGCATGGAACTGGAAGGATCGAACTGGTCGTATGATATGGCGGAAGAATTCAAGAAACGCCGGGGATATGACGTGCAACCCTATCTGCCCTTCATCCTATTTAAGATGGGCAGCATGGGGAATGTGTTGACCTATGAACCAAAGGTTCAGTTTACACCCGAACTGGACGATACGATCCAGCGTGTGCGTTATGATTTTGAATACACGAAAGCCGAACTGCTGCGCGAGCGTTTTACACAGACTTACCTGGACTGGTGTAAGGGGCTGAATGTGAAATCGCGTGCACAGGCCTACGGACGTGGTTTCTTCCCGCTTGAAAGCAGTCTGGATTATGATATACCCGAATGCGAATCCTGGACGATGACTTGGTTGCGCCATCGTCTGGGCGAGGAGATGTCGGAAGAGGATTATCGCCGGGGTCGTGCCTATACGATGGTTAATAAATATGTGTCTTCTGCTGCCCACTTACGTGGAAAGCGCTTGGTGAGTTGCGAGGAGATGACCAATACTTATACCGTGTTCAATATGACATTGGAGTTGTTGAAGATTGGAGGTGACCAGACGGCTATCTCCGGTGTGACGCATTCTATCTTCCACGGTTTCAACTATTCTCCTAAAGAAGCTCCGTTCCCCGGATGGATTCGTTACGGGGCTTATTATAACGAAAATAACAACTGGTGGCCGTATTTCAAATATTATACCGCTTATAAAGGCCGTATGGCTTCCGCTCTGCAACATGGAACCATGTATGCGGATATCGCGATCTTGCATCCGATAGCCGATATGTGGAGCACGTTGGGAATGCAGAACGAACCGTTCCCCGCTACTACCAATGTGAAATATAAGACATTGGTATGGGAAGCGATCCATAAGAACGGCAGCGGTTGCGACTATGTTTCCGAATCGATCATCCGGGATGCCGAGATGAAAGACGGTTACTTGTGCTATGGTCCCCGCAAATATAAAACTCTTTTCCTGATCGAAGTGGAGAGTATGGAACCGGCTACCGCGCATAAATTATATGATTTTGTGGCCTCTGGCGGGCGTATTTTCTGTATAGAGGCTTATCCGCATAAATCGGTCGGCCTGAAGGATCATGACAAGCATGATAAGGAAGTGCAGGAATGGGTGGCAAAGATGAAGCAGATGGACGGGCGTTTCATACTGCTTCATAAACCGGAAAAAGACTTTGTCGGTTGGTATCAGGGTGTGCAGAAAGACTATGGATTGACACCGTATATGACGATTGAAAAACCTGATCCTTATCTGATGCAGAACCGTTATCAGGGTGATAACAAAGAAGAGATGTTCTTTTTCAGTTATGCACACCGCTATAATTCGCATCAGACCCGTATTTCCTTCAGCAACGAGGTAGTAAAAGGACGTCAGGGTTGGGTGTGGGATCTGGAAACGGGTGAACGATACCGGTTGCCGCTGGATGCAGCCAACAGTTTCCTGTTCGACTTCGGTCCGGCTGACTCTCTCCTGATTGTGTTCGATAAGCAAAAGAGAGGAAATGATTACAAGCCGCTTCCGGTTTCCGGTGAGGATTTGAAAGATCTTTCGTCTGATTGGGATGTGGAGTTCCGTCATAGCCGTGAGAATACGGTGCAGAATACTCATTTCGACAAACTGAAGGATTTAAAGGATACGGACTATGTGAATTTCTGCGGAACGATTGTTTATAGAAAGAAAGTCAACGTCTCTTCGCCTGTCGGGATGGTGCTCAACCTCGGATTGGTACATGGCGTGTCGGAAGTATTCGTGAACGGGCAGAGTTGTGGTGTCAAATGGTATGGCCGCCGTATCCATCCGGTCTCAGCCCGGTTGAAACAGGGGGAGAATTCGGTAGAGGTACATGTAGTAACTGTTATGGGAAACTATATGAAGACGCTGAAGGATAATAAGATCGCTCAGGCGTGGACCCGGAGGCAGGATGTTGTGCAGCCGGCGGGATTGGTCGGACCGGTAACCGCTTATAGAATTAAAAATTAAGAATTAAGAATTAAAAAATTAAGAAGCTGAAATTAAGAAATTGAAGAATTATGAATGTGATTAGAAAAATAATGATCCTGTGCTTGTTGGCAGGAATGCTGATGCCGGTGTGGGCAAAAGATTACCAGATGACTATGTTCGGGATCAAGTCGGATGGGACGACCATGAATACCCGTTCCATACAAAAGGCGATCGACTTTATTTCCGAGAGCGGGGGGGGACGTCTGGTGTTTACTGTCGGACGTTATTTGACCGGCAGTATTCATCTGAAGTCAAATGTGACGATCCATTTGGGAGAGGGGGCCGTGTTGGTCGGTTCCACTAATCCTTATGATTATGATATGGAGCTGAATGCTTGGTATGGTTTGATCTTGGCGAATAAGCAGGATAATATCGGTATCACCGGCAAAGGGGTGATCGACGGTCGTGGACGTGAGCTTGCCAATAACTTCATCAACCAGGTTTATTCAGGGGTGATCAAGGATAAGTTGCAGTTGGGACGTGTGGCCAACCGTCCGAAGCTGGTCTATTTCCGCGAGTGCAAGAATGTGGAGATAAAAGGTGTGACGATGATGAATCCGGCTTTCTGGACACAGACCTACGATCAGTGCGAGAACCTGTTGATCGATGGTATCACGGTGCATAGCCGTGCTTACTGGAATAACGACGGGATGGATATTGTCGACTGTAACGGCGCGTTGATCCAAAACTGTTATGTGGATGCGACAGACGATGCGATCTGTCTGAAATCCCATAGTGCCGATGCCATTTGCCAGAATATCGAGGTCCGCAACAATACGGCTTGTTCAAGTGCAAGCGGTATCAAGTTCGGTACGGCTTCGACTGGTGGCTTCAAGAACATAAAGATCATCAACAATACTATATTCGACACGTTCCGTTCGGCTATAACGATCCAGGCGGTTGATGGCGGACTGGTTGAGAATATAGTGGTGGACAGCCTTCGTTCCATCAATACCGGAAATCCTATCTATTTGGTCGTGGGAGAACGTCGTGAGGGACGTCGCAGCCGGATGGACAACGTGCATATCTCGAATGTTTATGCCGAAGTCCCGGCAACGAAACCGGATGCAGGATATGACTACGAAGGGCCGACGGAAGATAATCCGCGTAATGTCTCGCCTTCCGGCATTGTCGGCTTGCAAGATAACAAGATTACGAATGTCTCTATCGAGAATGTCGAGATCGTCTATCCGGGCGGTGGTAATCCGTTGTATGCTAAAGTTGGATTGGACGAACTGGATAAAGTACCGGAAATGCCGAAAGCTTATCCTGAATTCTCTCAGCATAAGGAGTTGCCTGCCTGGGGATTTTATGTCCGCCATGTCGATGGGGTCACTTTCAAGAATGTGAAGCTGACTGCTTTGAAGAAAGACTATCGTCCGGCTATCGTCTTGGACGATGTGCACAACGGGGCATTTACAAAGATCAAAGTGGTTGAACCGTCTGCCGGAAAGAAGGAAAAGATACACGTTTACAAGTCTACGAAGATAAAAAAATAGAACGGGAGATACGGGAGACACATAAAAGGGGAGGGAATGCAAAATGTGCATATCCCTCCTTTTTTATGTAGCGGAACAGACAATACTCCCCCTTCCTTCCTCAGAGCAGGATAAGAAGGAAAAAACTGTTTAAGAAAGACTGAACCAATCAAATGATGGTTTATCTGGCAATTACTGAATACGACTAGGAAAGACTGGGCTTATTTAAGTGACGATCGCCATGCTTCTGTTGTCAGACAGCCTGGTCATAAACCTTTTGCCTTTGGTCGAATACGTTTTCGCCCTTAGTCGAAAAGGTTTTTGACGAGTGTCGAAAGGGCTTTTGACCAAGGGCGAAAAGTAAAGGTGTGGTAGTAATGGCTGTAAAATACCTGTATGTTTTTGTTTTCTTTTCGTGATAAAGACGGCTTTAGAAATACCCGTGCGTTTCCACATCTCCATATTTGAGGGCTATCTCTACCCGTTTGACAGTGAATGCACCGTCATCTTCGGACTGGAACCCGATGCGGTTGTATCCCTGTTTGAGAACTTCGTCGGGTAGGATAAAGGCATATTCCTTTTCTTCTTTTTCCAGCCCTCGTTCCCTATCGTATAGGTGGGTGTAGGCCGGCATTTCTTTCTCAACGGCTTTTCCGTTTACTGTCAACCGGCAGGATGCCGGCCGACTGGTGCGGATGAATAGGATTGCTTCTTCCGGATATCCTTCCTCTACCGAATCGCCGATATAAAGATTGACTTCTTTCTCTTCTCCCTTGCCTATTTTTAGCGGGAGTGGAGAGTCCGGCTTTATATTATACTGGACAACCCCGTCAGACAGTGCATATATCTTATTCCTGCCTTTTAAAGTTTCCAACGATCCTAATTCCTGAAGCAGTTCCGGCATCATGACCCGGCAAACCTGGCCGCCGTCTTCCAGATACAGTTTCCCGTCATGTTCGGTATTGAGCGTGCCGAAATAATAATTGAACAGGTAGATCCCGTCTGCCCCCTGTGAGAGGATATGGGAACACATCCCCCTGTGCATGCCGTGTGACCAGAATTCCCGCGGGCGGTAGCCTCCGTCGTCGATCGAACTGTAGAACGGAATGTTGAGGTCTTTCCCCATTTCTTCCCTGAACTTGGCTACCGGCATGGCGGGATCGCCTCTCCAATGGACACCTGTACTGATAAAGTCCAGCAATCCGAGGCGTAGCCATTCGCGTATATCCAGTCCTTTCATCATGTTTTGCTCGACCGTCGGCGCTACACGTGCGGAGAGTAGGATCTTTCTGCCTTGTTTGGCTGAAATTTCATCCACCTTCTGACGGATGTCTTTCACCAACTGTGTCATCAGCGGTGCGTTCTGCGGCCCTGTGCCAGACTTGAAGTAAACGATAAAGCGCATGAAGTCGAGATCGTATCCGTCGATTATGTCGGCGTAATTTTCCAATTGCTCGGAAATAATCGCCAATTTGCGGTCGCGCACTTCCTTTATGGCAAAGTCAAAAGCCCCGCCGCTGTTATAACCTTGTGTCGTGTCGTTCAGCCAGTATTCAGGATGCTGAATCCAGAAATCGGTATACCAGATCGGACAATGGGTAGTCGTATCATTGAAATGCAAGTCGTTCATCCGGTAGGTGATGAAGGCTTCCATCCCTTTCTCCTTGGCTCTCTTTAAGGTATAAGCGACCAAGTCCGTCCCCTCTTTTTCCAGGTTCAGATGGTTCCGGTAGTATTTTCGGAAAGAGTTGTATTGAGCTGTGTCGCAACCGCAATCCAACGTTCCGTTCAGATCGTCTCCCATCACATGGCCGTATTTGGAACGAACATAGAAGAAATCGCTGCCGGAACACATCATATAGGTCGTGACCTGTGAGTTCGCCACCATATCGACGCAGGAGTCCAAGTCGGCAAGCGTAAGCGGACGATACTTGAACCAGCGGTTTCCTAACAGGTCGGAACCGTCGTTGTTATGAATGATCCGGAATGTCCGTTCGGGAGTCTTTTTTACATCGGGTGCACAGGCAAAGAAAGCCTGTGCACATAAAAGAATCGAGAAATAGTTAATTATAAGTGATTTCATGGTGTGTTGTGTGTTTATTCGACTAATGAGTACGGCTTTTCTTCTGTTGTGAACTGCCTTCTCTTATTGGGGCTTGAAGTCATTTGGAAGACGAGTTCCCCTCCGTTCATGATGTCCTGATGGGTGATGTAGGCCTTTTTGTAAGGTTGACCGTTTAGGGTGACAGATTTGATGTAGCGGTTCTTGTCACTGACCTTGTCTGCTCTGACTGTAAATGTTTTTCCGTTTTCCAGGTTTACCTGCATATAGGGCAGGTAAGGAGCTCCGATTACATACTGATCGGTTCCTGGGCATACCGGATAAAAGCCCATGGCTGAGAAGATGTACCAGGCGGACATCTGGCCGCAGTCGTCGTTGCCGCATAAACCGTCGATATTGTTGCGGTACATACGGTTCATGATTTCACGAATCCAGTATTGCGTTTTCCACGGTTCGGTAGTCCAGCTATATAAATAAGGGATATGGTGGCTCGGTTCGTTACCGTGGACATAAGTGCCGAGCAGGCCTTCTCGTGTCACATCTTCGGTTTGGGCGAAGAATTCATCCGGCAGATGCATGGTAAACAAGGAGTCCAGCTTGTTGATAAAACTGCGGTTTCCACCCATCAGGCGAATCAGATCGGACGGAGCCTGCGGAACATAGAAAGAGTAGTTCCAGGCATTTCCCTCGATAAAACCTTGTCCGTGTGTGCTGAGCAGATCGATCTTCTCTTTCCAGCTACCGTCTTTGTAACGCGGACAGGCAAAACCGAGACCGGGTTTGAACACGTTCCGGTAGTAGAGGGCACGTTTCTTGTAAGTATCGGCAATCTGTTTGTCTCCCAGCAAAAGGGCGGTGTGATAGACCGTCCAGTCTTCATAGGCATTCTCCAACGTGATGGAGGCGGAAGTGGGGGATTGGTCGAAAGGGACATATCCTAATTGTTTATACTCATCCGTATGATCATAATAAGGCACGTTTGAACTGCTGACCATCGCTTTGACTGCTTCCTGCTTGTCGATTGGCAAGCCTTTGGTGATGGCATCGGCCAGGACGGAAACCGAGTGATAGCCGATCATGCACCAGTTTTCGTTACCCATATGCGACCAGACCGGCAGCAGATGATGCACGCTTTGGCTGTAATGGGCGAGCATCGACTTTACAAGATTCGTACTGACATCCCGTTTGATGATGTTGAACAGCGGATGTAAAGCCCGGTACGTATCCCAGACTGAAAATACGGTATAGTTTGTAAAGCCCTCGGCCTGGTGGATGTTGTGGTCGATCCCTCGGTATTTCCCGTCTACATCCATATAAACGGACGGGTTGATCATCGTATGGTACAAAGATGTGTAAAGCATGGATAGCTGGTCGTTACTGCCCTCTGCATCGATGACGGACAGTGCGTTCTCCCATTTCCCATTCGTTTCCTGGCGGATCGTGTCAAACGATTTACCGGTAGCCTCTGCTTGCAGGTTCTTTACGGCTCCGTCTGTTCCGACAGCCGAAAGAGCCACTTTGATTTCGAGCGGAGCGCTTCCTTCTTTGAACTCGAAATAGGAAACAACTTTACGTCCTCCGATCTCCGGGAAGTTCTCTGCTGTATTGAAACGCCGGAAACCACCCGGATAGTTGACTTTTTCCCGGTCTGTATATCCGTAACGGGTGACCGGCTGGGAGAACGAGATGGCAAAATAGGTATAGTTTACGCGACTCCATCCGTTGGTAATGCGGTAGCCCGTAACCAAAGTGTCGTTTTCGACCCGGAGGTTTGCCCATAACACCTTGCCATCGTAATTGTAGATACCGTGGTTGAGGTCGAGTATCAGCTGTTTCTTCTGATCGGCCGGATAGGTGTATTTATGAATACCGGTCCGTTCGGTTGCTGTCAGTTGCACTTTGATCTGATCGTCGGTCAGCAACACTTCGTAGTAGCCTGGACGGGATATTTCGGTGTCGTGGCTGAATCGGGAACGATAGCCGCTGTCCGGATTATCAGCCGTACCAGGGTTGATCTGCAATTTTCCGGTGAAGGGCATCAGCAGAATATCACCGAGGTCGGAATGCCCCGTTCCGCTGAAGTGGGTATGGCTGAAGCCGACGATGGAACTGTCTTTATGTTGGTAGCCGGCACAGTATTCATACACGCGAGGCTGATAGACACCGTCGATGTTATGAGGAATGGTATCGGTATCAGGACTTACTTGTACGATACCAAACGGAGCGCAGGCGCCGGGAAATGTATGTCCCATCCCGTTTGTTCCGATGATCGGGTTTACCAGATCGGTCTTTTGTGCCATAATCGGCATGCTCATGTAGGCAAAGGCGACGATCAGTGATTTCATTAGTTTTTGCATAT
Organism: Parabacteroides sp. merdae-related_45_40; assembly: GCF_001915675.1. Lineage (NCBI taxonomy): Bacteria > Pseudomonadati > Bacteroidota > Bacteroidia > Bacteroidales > Tannerellaceae > Parabacteroides > Parabacteroides sp. merdae-related_45_40. Next base: position 39,592 of record NZ_MNQY01000135.1, read on the forward strand.
GTGTGTTTTTCTTATTTTCTAGGATGTCCAAAAGTAAGCAAAGTCGCAAATATGCAAATGTATTTTTTGTCGGATTTATTTAGATATTTGGCTAAATGGTGAAAAGCGGACGCTGGTCCTAACCGGCCTGTTTCCCTTGCGGACGCGATTTGCCTGTTACGGCCATCAGACTGACGATTGGGAAATAGATCAGTTTCCTCATGGCAATCACTGTTTTAATTCTTACGAAAATGCGTTTCCTGGTAAGAACAAAAAGGCCGCCTTTTTTTACAGAGGCGGCCTTTCGGATATATGGAATAAGTTTGTTATTACTTAACTAATGCAGCGAATTCGCTGTTAGTTGCATATTTTGCAAATTCCAGGTCGATAGCAGCTTCTTTAGCCATAGCCTTATCAGCAGCGATAGCAGCTTTCAGGTTGCTGATAACTGCGTTAGCGTCGTTTGTACGAGCAGCTACGATAGCTTTCAGGTAAGAAGTTGTAGCGTCGGGTTTAGCAACTGCGTTCAGAGTTTGAGAAGCTTTGCTGTAATCCTTAGTCAGGATCTGAGCCAAAGCAGCGTTGTTAGACTTAACTGAACCGAAAGAGTTAGCAGCCTTAGCCCATTCGCCCTGTTCCAGATACAGAACACCCAGAGCCTCGCCTAATTCAGCAACGCCTGCTGCGCTACCGAACAACTGTTGAGCCTTAGCCTGGTCACCCTTAGTCAGAGCGATCAAACCTAAGTTCATGTTAGCTTCCGGATTAGCTTTTACAGAGTTTGATTTGTTGAACATCTGTTCTGCCTTAGCCAGGTCGCCGGCACGGAATGCCATCATACCGATGTTGTTCCAAGTGCGGTAGCAGTTAGGATACAGTTCAGAAGCTTTTGTATAGATAGCCATCTTTTCTGCGTCGTTGTTAGTCAGAGTAGCAGCGTACAGAATTTCTTCGATGTTCAGTTCAGAAGGATTGCTCTTGGCTAATGCGCTGATTTCGTCATCAGACTTGCCGATGATTTCGATGTTGGCAGTCAAACGAGAACGACGAAGTTGCGGCAAGATTGTTTCTGCCAGATCAGAGTAAACAGCAGAGATATTCTTGATTTCTTTTTCTCTTGTTTCGGGATCCTGGTACATAGAGATAACTCTCAGTACGAGGTCTTTATCTTGCAAGTTAGATGCAGCTACCAATTCTTTGAAGCCTTCCCAGTCCTGAGCAGTGTAACGAGCGTCAACCGGAGCGTCAACCTTCATCTTCTTCAATTCTTTAGACAGGTATTTGCTTGTGTTGCCTTCACGTCTTTCAGCCAAGCCAGTGTTCAGTTTAACACCACCATCAGGAGAAGCGTAAGCAGAGATTTCGATTGCTACGTTCTGGTTAGGAGCTTCGTCTGCATTCTTAACAAGTTCTTTCCATTCTTTGATTGCGTCAGAGTTCAACTCTTGAGCACGCAGGTTAGCTTGCTGGATAAGGAACATGATGTTTGCGTCGTGAGCTTCTTTGATGATACGTTGGAATTTGTCTGCTGCAATAGCTGCATTAGCAGTAGCTGCGTCAGCCAGTTCGGATGTAGCGATCACACCTTCTCCGATTTTTACATCCGGCAATTTAACTGTCTTGTTCTTGATCTTTGCGTCGAAAGTCAGATACAATTCAGATTTCTTCATTTCCGGTTTGTAAGTGAAAGCAGATTTCATGGTTACGTTAGCACCTTCTTTCTGTGGGATAACTTGGTTGTTGCCCTTTACTTTTTCACCTTGGTAAGTGTAAGATGTTCCCCATGCTTCACCACCGGCATAACGAAGAACCGGAGTCACAGTTACAACTGCTTTTTTGTTGAACCATTTTGCAGGGAATGTGGCATTAATAGTCACAGGAACTTTGCCTCCGATGGCCTCAAGCGGCTGCGGTTCAGCTTTGATGTACTCTTCAGCTAACGGTTTCAACTTGTTTGAACAAGAAGAAAAAGTCAGAATTGCTGCCAATACGAGGAAAGGCATTAAATACTTTTTGTTCATAATTTGATGTAAGTTTAAAATGTTACTATGTTTATATATTCACTTTCAAATATCCCTTAGCCATCAAAGTGCAAAACTAAAGCATTTTTTTGTTATGAAGAGCAAACAAGAGATAAAATCTTTCCAATTAATACTTATTAATGAATCTTGTCTCCATTTTTTTCAGTCTGATGTCAAAACAGATAGGAAATGAATCCGGTGAATCCTTTCGGATTTTGTCTAACCCTTATTGTCAAATTTTAATCAAAACAGGGCTTTTTGAGTATAAAGTTTGTTATTGTAAACAATTTTCACAATATATATGCCGGCCGGGATCGAACCAATCGGCAAGGTCGTTTGTTGCCCGGTGATGGAATAATTGCGTATGGCCTTTCCTGTGAGCGAAACAAAGGTGAGGGAGGCCCGGCTGACGGGAACTGCAAAGTCGATGTGGATCGTATGCCGGTATCTGTCGACAGACAGGCTGACATCTGTTGCCGCTTCTATGTGCTCGTTGGCCGTTCCGCTTCCTTCGTTCGGATCCATTCCGTTGCAACTGCGAGCTGTTACTCCGATAGGATCGAGCCAGTATTTGAGCTGCTTGCTACTATCGGCCGGTTCGGACCAGCTTTTTTGTATGGAGAAAAAGAAGTCTTCGACCGGATTGAGACAGCTGGAAGCACCGCCTGTCAAGCCTCCGATGATCCGGTTGTCGCTATCAAAAAGGGGAGAACCGGACGAGCCTCCGGCTGTACATCCTGTCGCCCAACGGGCTACCTTCCAGTGTGAATTTTCATTGAAGTCGGTAACCTGTATTTTATAGGTCGTCAGCTCTACGTTTCCTTCGGCGAGGTTAAGCCTCTTGAGCGATCCACCCGGATGGTGGATACACGTATAAGGAGCTGTCCCCGCATCCAGAGCGTTCCAGCCGGCATAATAGGCTCGGTAATCGGCGGGTGGTGTGTCCTGCAATTCCAGTAATGCCATATCCGTTGATTCATTCACAGCCCGGAAATGGGCCGAAGCGATTGTCTGGTCAGTATGTCCAGGTTCAACCGGACTGCATTGGGGGCTGTTGTAATTGAAGTAACAGACAATATTGCCTGCCACCTCTTCATAATCTGGGTTTTTGATCTGGAACTGGTTATTCAAGCAATGCGAGGCTGTAAGGAGGTAAGGTTTTCCGTCGTTAGCCGTGTTGTTGACAAGCGTTCCCGTGCAACCGGTCGTCCCGTTGATAATCATCAGGACTACGCTGCGTTCGATAGCGTCGTAACGGGTTGTCGAATCCTGGTAGCAGGCGATGACCGGCATACATCTGAAAGCCGCAAAGTCGGGCTGCGGTTCCGAGAGTCTGAGGTTTCGATAGCCGTGGTTCACCTCGCCGACCGCGAGTTTTCCAGAGAAAGCGGTTTTCGCCGGTTCTTGGTATTCGATGATCAACTCGTCTCCCTGGATCGGGGCCACGGGCAGAATGCCACGTTCCGAATTGTTCAGGTGGTTGAACGAGCCCAAGACTTCCGATTGGTCGCTATTGTATAGGAATACGCGTGCGCCTTCGGGCAGATGGTATTTACTGAACATTATATTGAGGGAGAGCGCACCTTCGGAACGTATCCCGAGTCGCCAGACCTTTGTCCCGTCGGACAGGGTGAAACGGACTCCGGAATTCTCCGGCGTATAGTCTGTCACGAACTTATAGGCAAAGCGGAATCCATTCCGTAGGCCGGTTGCTTCTAGCGAATCGAGCCGGAGCTGTTCCGCCAGGTCGAATGGGGGCATTGTAATAAACATATCCTCTGTCAGGCTTTTGGTGGCCGTGAGAGGGAGTGGCTGTCCTCCGTGACTGATCTGTGCCTTGACGGAAACACCGAGAAACAGGCATAATCCGAAATATATTATAATAATAAGATGCTTTGCCATAATAGCGACAAATATACGATTTTAGGAAAATAATCAGCTATTTCAGATTCATTTTAAAATTGCTCCTGATATTTGTCCTGTCAAAAGATTAGACAGATAAAAAGTAGAACTATAAAAGATGAATGAAATGAAGAAAATTTTAGCACTGTTAGTTTGCCTGCTTACCATAAGTACGGGCGTTCGCGCGGACGATGACCGTCCGGTTCGTTTCGACCAGCTGCCCGCTAAGGCACAGGCATATGTAAAGAAATATTTCCCACAGGAAAAGGTGGCACTGGCAAAGATGGAAAAGGATTTTTTCGACAAGAAGTATGAAGTGATTTTTGCCAACAGCAGCAAAGTGGAGTTCTTTAAGGACGGAACTTGGAAAGAAGTGGATTGCAAGTATTCCACTGTTCCCGAAGCTGTCATTCCCGAAGCCATCCTACGCTATGTAAAGGCTACTTATCCCGATCATAAGGTCGTTAAGATCGAAAAGGAAGACCGGGGGTATGAGGCGAAACTTGCCAACGGTATGAAGCTGGAGTTTGACAATAAGTTTAACTTGATAGATATAGACAATTAATTAAGAACCGATTTTAAATAGAAATGGTATGATTAAAAATGTATTTTTACTTGCGGCACTATCTCTGTGCCTGTTCCAAAGTTGTGACAATGATGATAACGAACCGGTTCCCGGTTATGTGAGTGCCGAAACCAAAGCTGCTTTTGACGAAAAATATCCTGCGGCAAAAGATGTGGAGTGGGAGACGCGTAACGATTATTTGATTGTGGATTTCAAACAAGATAAAGTAGAGAAGGAAGCTTGGTTCGACAATAGCGGAACTTGGTATATGACGGAAACGGATATCCCTTTTGCACAGCTTCCCGATGCGGTGAAGACTGCTTTCCAGCAAGGTGAATATTCGACTTGGAAAGTGGACGATGTGGATATGATCGAACGCCGGGATGTCGAGACCGTCTATGTGATCGAGACGGAACAGGGCAATAGTGAGGTGGATCTTTATTATTCTCCGGACGGTATCTTGGTGAAAACCGTTCTCGATGCGGGTGGGAACGATGGATATGAAGATTTCATCCCGTCACAGCCTTCCTCTTCCGTAGATGCTTATGTCAAAGAACATTATCCTTCTGCCCGTATCTTGGATATCGACCGGGAAAAAGGTGTTACGGAAGTTGAAATATTGGATGGAACAGTTTGCCGCGAACTCCTGTTCGACGATGGAGGCGCTTGGATGCAGACTAAAACGGAACTTCGTATTACAGCGCTGCCGGACGCGGTAATGGCTGCTATCAAGGCTTCGCAATATGCAACCTATAGGATCGACGATGCTGATTTCATCGAGACTCTGACTGGCGAATGGTATCTCGTTGAACTAGAATCCGGCAAGCAGGAAGTGAAACTTCGCATAGACGCTACCGGAAAGATATTGTAGAAACCTACCGTTATCGCTTTCAGGTTCGTGAGAGAAAATTGGACATGGTATCCGGTATATCGGAGATAATCCGGCTTTGTTTTCCAGCCACCAAACAGGTGATAGCCCGTTCCCATGTCCAAAACTTAGTATTTGCAGTCGTGTAGGAGATGTGCAGTAGCATCCAAGGTAATTAGTGCTTCGGAGAAACGGACGCATGTTGCTTAATCCAATTCCAGCCTGATGACCGTTCCGTATGAAGGGACATTTTTGAATGCTTCTTTCAAGTCATATTCTCCGGCATAGACACGGGCACAGGTCAAGACTCCGCCATGTGCGAAAATGCATACTTTCTGCAGGTCACTTTCTCTTATTTCATTTAGGAAATGACTGACACGGGTATATTGATCTTGCAAGGATTCGCCCGAAGGAGCCGGAACATTGATCCAGTCGTTGAACCAGGCTTCCGATCGAGGATCGGAGGATAGTTCGTCCCAAGATTTCATTTCCCATTCCCCGAAGCTGATTTCCTTAATGCGGTCTTCCTTTTCTGCGTCCGGGTAGCCGCAATAGGCGGCGAGGCGGGTACAGCGTGTAAGCGGGCTGCTCCACACTTTGTCGAATGTATGGCCGGATAAGTTTTTTTTTACGGCTTCGGCTTCATCTTCGAATGAAGGACGAAGGGGAACATCGGTTTGTCCGTATGCATAGCCGGCGGGAATGTCGACGGATGTATGTCTGACCAGATAAATTTCCATGTAATATATGTTTTATATGATTGTCGTATAAATAACGGCTATCCCTAAATAGAAACTCAGTTCGCAAAGCAAAAATGTTGCTCCGCAGCAGTCACCTGTATAGCCTTGTATTTTCTTTTTCATTAGAGAGGTGAGAAAATAAAAGACAAGAACAGGCAGTAGACCTGCCAGGAGATAAACGGGTTCCGGCAGCCAGAACATCGGAATCAGAGCGGAGAAAAGGCAACATGTATATTCACTTGTAGTCATCCGGCTGTAGACCGTTTTGTTTTTGGCCTCTTCTTCCTTGCGTGCGTAGGGAAGCCTATTGATGATCATTCCGGCAACTCCTTTGGAAAAAGGATCGCCTGCCAGTATCGCACTTCCGGCAAGAGTCAGTGGCAGGCTGCTCAACAATGTATATAGAAGTGCAAAATAAAGAATCAACCCGATCACCCCGTAGCTTCCTATATGTGAGTCTTTCATAATTGAAAGGATACGTTCGCGCGAAGTCCCTCCCCCGAAGCCGTCGAAAAAGTCGGCAAGTCCGTCTTCATGTAGGCAACCGGTTATCAGCAGCCGGGTGACGATTGCCAATAGTACGGCAACACTTGCCGGCAGTATCAGTGAAGCTGTGTAAAGTACGATTACGGAAAGCCCGGCTGTGAGCCAGCCGACTAACGCCCAGCGGCTGACTACATTCTTGAAATATTCCGAAGGAACTTCAGCCAGTCGCCAGAATGGTAGCCGGGTGAAAAATATAAAGGCGGCAAGGATACGGAGCATGGATTGGAAATTAATAATTAAAAAGGAGTTAGAAATATTTGGTGATGGAGGCTTGCTGGAAGCTGTGCATCTCGTTGATCATGCGGACTGCCGAGTCCACAATCGGATAGGCGCATACGGAGCCGGAACCTTCACCCAGGCGTAAGCCGAGATTTAGCAACGGCTTGGCTTGTAGGATATCCAGTACACGTTTGTGTCCGGCCTCGTCTCCGCAGTGTCCGAATATGCAGTAGGGAAGCATTTCCGGATACAAGTGTGAAGCAGCCAGTACGCAGTTTGTCATGATAAAGCCATCTACCAGAATAACCATCTTCAATTCTGCCGCGCGGAGCATGCCTCCCACAGCCATCACCATCTCGTAGCCGCCGAAATAGCGGATTACATCCAACGTGCTGTTGTCTCCCTTGTAGTTCTCGAGTGCCTTTCTTAAGACATTATATTTATGTTTGACCCCTTCGTTATTCAAGCCGCTTCCGGCGCCTACGCAATCGATCAGCGGGATTCCCGTCAAGCAAGTCATCCACATACTTGATGCAGCGGTGTTTCCGATTCCCATCTCACCAAAACTGATCACGTTGCTCCCTTTGTCGTAGCAATCTGTGACAATGTCGGCTCCATATTGGATTGCCAATTCCATTTCGTCTTGTGTCATGGCCGCTTCATACAGGAAGTTACGGGTCCCTTTCCTGATTTTCCGGTTGATCAACTCTGGGATGGCAGGGAAATCGAAATCCACACCTCCGTCGACGATCTTGATTTCGAAGCCATGCTGGCGTGAAAGGAAACAGATGCCTGCTCCCCCGTTCAGGAAGTTATGTATCACCTGGCGTGTTACTTCTTTGGGGGATTTGCTGACGCCTTCATCGGCGATTCCGTGGTCGGATGCGTATATAACGTTGACCGGATGATGGAGCACCGGGGATAATGTTTGCTGGATCAGACCGATTTGGAGTGCAATTTCTTCAAGTGTACCCAGTGACCCTTTGGGTTTCGTCAGATTATCGATTTTGTCCTGCAGGGCTGTGGTGATAGCGGTGTCAGGTTTTTGAATGTTGAAAGAGATCATGGTATAGTGTTTTTATTATTTTACCTTCATGGGAATACCGCTCACCATGAAGACAACTTCGTCGGCACGGGATGCGATGTATTGGTTTAACCACCCTTGCAGGTCCGTGAACCGGCGTTGGACCGCATCGGGAGAAACGCCGCCTAATCCGATTTCGTTTGTGACGAAGATCAGGTAGGCATCCTGCTCTGTAAATTTATTAAATTCTTCTTTTAACTCGGCCAAGGAACGGTTCGTGTCACCTTCATTGTCGAAGAAAAAGTTCGTTCCCCAGAGAGTAACACAATCGATAACGACCACACGGCCGTTCAGATCGTGGCGGCTCAGGTATTTTTCTTCTTCGATATTCGTCCATTCCGGTCCCCGGTTGGCCTGATGGCGAAGTACACGCTCGCGGAACTCCTCGTCCCAGACACGTGATGTCGCCAGGTAAACCGGATTAGCTGTCAGTGACAAAGCAAGTTTTTGCGCATATCCGCTTTTTCCGGAACGTTGGCCGCCTGTCACTAAAACGATATGCTTTTTTCCCATTGTCTTATTCTCCTTTCGGTTTATTGCGGGCGGCAGCGCGTTTTGCCTTGTTGAGCGGGTTGTTCTTGCTTGTCTTGCGCAACGCTGCCGATTTTGGAGAAGAAGCCAAGCGTTGTGCAACGGCCGACCGTCCTAATGATTTGCCGAATTTGGGGCGCAAAGCTTCTTTCAGCATCTCTTTGTCGATGCCAGTCACCTTTGTTTCTTTTTTCGTGCTTTCTCCATTGCGTGCAGCATGGCGTGCGGCTGCGTATTTATTGTATTTTACATATTTGCCGGGGCGTAGGCCTTTTGAACCAGCTGCTGGAGAAGTTGCCTTCTTTTCGGAAGTCGCCGTAGACGAGGGCTTTGTCTTCTTCGCCTTTTTTTCTTGTCCGGCAAGTTCCAACTCTTGGATATTGATCCGTGCGGAAGATGTTTGTTTGCCCGTATGCTTTCCGATTCTAACTTGTATATCATCCAGCATGACGATATCGGCTTCGGTTACTTTCTGCCCGATATGAGGCAGGCTGCCGTTTACGGTGACACGTCCTTCTTCGATGAATTTGTCCGCTTCCCTGCGTGAACAAAGGCCGGAATCACTGATGAGCTTATTTAATCTTACTTCCATTTTGTACGTCTTTATTTAGTGGATAATTATTGATATTAAACAAACAATAAGCCCCATGAGAAGTTCGGCATTGTTGTTTGTTTTGATGGCAATCAACATGTCTTCTGTTGTGAAAGTCCGTTCGTTGGTCCCGATATAAGGCTTTTCCACCGGCTTCCCGAAATAATCGTGGGTCCCCCCAAAACGGCAATTCAATATAGCGGCAAGGGCAGATTCCGGATAGCCTGAGTTCGGGCTGGCATGAGCCGGACCGAAGCGCTTAACGAAATCCGTTTTGTTCAAGTTGCCGGAAACAGCCAGCATCAACCATGCTGTCAACCGGGCAGGGATATAATTGGCAAGATCGTCGAGCCTTGCGGCAATCTGCCCGAATTCTAAGTAACGTTCGTTTTTGTAGCCGATCATCGAATCGAGCGTATTCACCATTTTGTAAGCCATCATGCCGGGAAGTCCGAGCAGGGCAAACCAAAACATGGGAGCTATCACTCCGTCGCTCAGGTTTTCCGCGAGCGTTTCGAGAGCGGCGGCCCGTATCTCTTGTGGGGAGAGACGGGAAGTGTCGCGGCCTACGATCCGCCCGACCTGTTTGCGTCCTTCTTCCGTGCTGCGGTCTACTGCTTCGAAAACGGCTTTCACTTCTTTGACCAGCGTTTTTCCCGCCAGGCAGTAAAAGACGCCTATCCCGGATAGAATAGATGCTACTATCGGGTGAAAGTATCCGGCAAGCGCCAGTATCCGTTCGCAGAGCAAATACGTTCCGGCAACCAGTATGAGTGCCATGACGCCTCCTTTGACAGCCCGGTCGTTTCCTTTGTTCAGCGTCTTCTCTCCTAAAGAAATCACTTTGCCGAAACCAACAACCGGATGTGGCCATCCTTCAGGATCACCCAACAAGCGGTCTGCCAGCCATCCGCCGATGAACGGGAAGGCTTTTGCCATATAAAACGATTGATGGAACCAATAATACATAATAGTGGCAAAGGTAAAAATATAATTTCAGTTATGGAATCCATCGCCTATATTCCTTATGATTTATCGAGGTAAAATTGAAGGAGGAAGATATGCTCTTCACCCTGATACCGGTAGGAGATGTGCAACCCGTATTGACGACAAATCGCTTCGGCTATGGCGAGGCCGAGTCCGGTCGATTCCTTTTTCTTGCTCCCCTGGTAGAAACGTTCGAAGATATGCTCGCTGTCGAGAGGTACGGTTTGCCCTGTGTTGGCGATAGTCAGCGAGTCTGCCTGGATCGTGACACGGACGTGTCCTTTTTCCTTGTTATGGATAAAAGCGTTTTTCAGCAGGTTGGAGATGAGTGACTCCGCCAGTGTCTCGTTCATCGTTATCTTCAGTAGGCCCTGTTCCTCCAGTGAGATCTGGGCTTTGTAGTGGCTGAATATCTCTTTGTAATCATCTAACAGCCGTTTGACGATGCTGTTGATTTCGACCGGACGGCTGTCGGTGAATTGTCCGTTGTCGATCCGGGAGAGAAACAGCAGGGATTTATTCAGCCGGACGATGTAGTTCAGTGTATGCTTGGTCTTGAACAGTTCTTCCATTTGTTCCTCCGTCAGTTCCGTATTGTCGAGCAGCCATTCGATACGGTTGTTGCAAACGGCAAGTGGTGTTTGAAGTTCGTGCGATGCATTGCCGATAAATTGCTTCTGCTGTTTGAATAGTTGTTCCGAGCGTTCGACGGCTTGGGCTGCTGCTTCGTTCAACCTGCGGAATTCCGGAATACGGGTGTCGTTGGGAACAGGTCCGTGCTGTTTGCCCGGCAAATAACTGTCCAGCCAGTTCAGTAGCGCGTACAACGGGCGCAGGCTCCGATAGAACACCCAAATGCAGACCGTAAGCAGGGTGACCAGTAAAACAATATAAAGAAAGAGAATCCAGTTGGCGACGGCCTCACGTAAATCTTCTTTTTCAAAAGAGGGAGTCGAGACTTCCAGTAGGAAATAATTGTCATCTTTATCGGCGAAGATGGTCCGCAGCACACGTGCCGGTTCAGTCTCTTCCTTTTCCTTTATATATATGTCGGCATCGTAGTATTCGATCGCTGGGTATTGTCTGGCTTCTTCCCTTGTTATGGGACGGATGGAATAGCTGTTGTTACTCCCGTCGTTTTTCGAAGGAAGCTCTTTGCCGGCAAG
>NZ_MNQY01000136.1:0-50202 GCF_001915675.1 Parabacteroides sp. merdae-related_45_40
AAACGTTCCGTCATCAAACTATAGACAGAGCCATCAATCACATCATTACCATAAGCAATTGCTTTTTGATAGGCAGCTGGTGCCTCTCCACCTTTACCACCTTCTTCCAATGCTATACCCTTATCAATATACAACTGGCAAAGATTATGCTGAGCCGCACCTCTAACCAGACGTCCCATTGTTCCAGTAGTTTCCGGCAAATCATTCAAGATCGCTTCCAACTCGTCAATAGCATATTGATAAGTTTCCAGACGACTACTGCGCTTAAAATCATAACGTGGAGTTGTCGTAATTTCCGTTACAAGAGGAACACCTCCATATAATTCACCCAAATTCCGATAAGCAAAAGCCCTGAAAAAACGAGCCTGAGCCATCACATAAAGCTTTTCAGCTTCCGAAGTCCAAGATATCTGAGGAAGTTCTGCCGCATACAAAGCAAGATTCGCTTTCGATATTAACTGATACCAATGTGAATAATTAATATAAAAAACTTCCGTAGTTGAATTCAATATACTATAATCATTGAAACGGTTACTACGACGGATAGTCGCCACGTCAAACATATCCGTTCCATTCCCTCCACGAAAGACAAAGGCAGTATTACTTTCTTCAGTCATACACATCATAACACGTACATGGGAATAGCAGCCGACCAACACTTGATCAACCTGTTCAGAAGTAGAGAAGACATTATCTATCGTATAAAATGTTTCAGGATCTTCTTCCAAAAACTTAGAATCATTACAGCTACCAAGTAAACAAACACTCAACAAGCCACAAACACTATATTTTAATACATTTTTCATTTCCGTATATTTTATCTGTTAGAAACTGATATTTGCACCCAAAGAAAAAGATGTCAATACAGGATAAGTATTTTCGCTAACGGTAACACCAACCTCAGGATCTCCTCCCTGCCATTTGGTTATCGTAAATAAGTTTTTCGCCGTAAAGAATACTTTCAAATTTTGGATATTTACTTTTTGCACCCAAGGTTCACGGAATGTATATGACAAGGTCACATCCTGCAAGCGAACGAATGCCCGGTTTTGCAATCCTAAGAAACGTCCGCCATCATCATTAAATGTAGCTGCTGGATATTCATTACTTTTATTCTCAGGAGTCCACCAAGGTATATAGATACCATTGGTATTGAATCTACCGGAGCCATTTGTCAAATAAGCGCCTTTATTAGACTTTTGATAATATCCACCGCCGCCAAATGTGCCGGTCAGCATAAAGTATAAATCCCAATTTTTGTATGTAATCGTGTTACTCATATTCAACTTGAAGTTAGGCGTAGAATATCCCAAAATAATACGGTCTGCAGAAGTAATCACTCCATCATTGTCCATGTCTTTATATTTAGGGATACCTGGAGTCGCACCATTCGCTTTCATATATTCAACATCCGTCTCTTGTACTATGCCATCTTGCAGATAACCATAGATAGCCCCTAAAGGCTTCCCTATAAAACGAGAGTTCGAGATATCGTCATCTTCTCTCCCATCACCATCTAAATCTTCACCGTATAGATGGATCAATTTATTGCGGTTCAGCCAAAATGTCAAGTTTGTCGTCCAATACCAATCCTGTGTATCGATATTCACGGAACGAATTGTCAATTCGACCCCTCTGTTATTAACCTGCCCCATAGAGGACTTCATATTTTTAAAACCTGTCATAACAGGGATATCTCTCGTAAATATCTGATCTGTTGTTTTAGAAAAATAAAGATCCAGATCTACAAACAAGCGGCTACCTAACCAAGCAGATTCAAAACCTGTATTCCAAGATTCTGTCGTTTCCCAACCTAAATTGGCATTGCCAAGTGCTTTCTGATTCAATCCATAGATAATATCGCTGCCCCCAAACTCATAGCGAACACCACCAGAAGCACCATTGTTAATAGTCGACAATGTTCCATAAGGATCCAACCCCTGATTACCGTTCTTACCCCAGGATAACTTCAATTTCAAATCATCTAAATATGAAATTGAAGACATAAACTTTTCACTGCTCAATCTCCAGGCACCACCAAATGCAAAGAAATCTCCCCACTTTTGATTAACCCCAAAAACAGAAGCTCCATCACGACGATAAGAACCGGTAAAGAAGTAACGATCATCATATGAATAAGATGCACGTCCCAAATATCCGATATTGGAACGCTGGTTATTATCCATATTGACTTTCTGGACTGTAGCTTTATGCAAACCATTTATACCTAAAGTCGTATTACCATTTGCGGCAAAGTTTGAACCAGTAGTTTCTATCATCTCGTATTTTTTCCTATCACGCGTAGCAACGGCAGTCAGATCAATTGAATGTTTTCCAAATGTATTTTTATAGTTCAGGATATTATCGATCACCCAACTGTCTGTCGTATTATTATTAATCTTTCCATTCGCACTTGCTAACAAACTTTGGAGCGTCGCTGGGGAATAACGGGTTTCATCATCATAAGCACCTTCCTTAACAAAATACCCTTCATAATAGAAATCTCCAGACTGGTTTTTGCTTAAGTTTCCGGCATAATTAAAACGATAGCTCAAACCTTCAACCCAAGGGAGTTTGACTACGGCATAAGCATTTGCACGGAAATTGTTTCGTATATCCTTATTGTCACGAACACTCTTGTCGGTATTCCACAAGGCATTTACACTCGACTGTGTATACGGGTATTTTTCCAACAATTTTTCCGACTCATTTCTATACATCACACCGTAAGGAGATGTTTGCGTAGCCTCACCAATGTTAGCTCCCACACCCGAATAATCAGACTTAGTAAATGCAGCATCCACACCGATCTGCAACCAACTTGTTATATCTGTATTGATTTTTGCCAAGGCCGTTATTCTATTATAATCATCGCCAATGACCACACCTTGATTATCCGAATAGGCAGCAGACAAATAGTAATTCATTTTCTCTCCAGCCCCGGAAACTGCTACTTGGTAATCCTGTACCCAACCTGTACGGGTTGACGCATCTAACCAATTTATCTCCCTGCCGGCTTCCATATTGGCCAATTCCTGAGGCTTCAACCAACTTAAATCCGAACTATTATTTCGCGCCATCACAGACTCAAGCCATTGTTCTCCTTTCATCAAATCCGGTTTATTCTGCCAAGTCTGCATACTACCCGTAGCATTAAAAGTGACAACAGGCTTTCCGGTTTTTCCTCTTTTAGTCGTTATAATAATCACGCCATTTGCCGAACGGGAACCATAGGCTGCGGCTGATGTCGCATCTTTCAATACATCATAAGAAGCGATATCATTCGGGTTTATATCATTAATGCTTCCCATAAAAATCACTCCGTCCACTACAATCAACGGATCATTCGACCCGGATATGGACTTTTGTCCGCGCATCTGCATGCTCGGTTCCCCACCGGCAGAATTAGTCGCACCGATATCCAAACCTGAGACATTGCCTTTCAGAGATTCCAATGCATTCAAATTCGGAGACAGGGCAATCGGAGAATTTTCCAATTTAACGGAACTGACAGAACCAGTGAAATCTTTTCTTTTTGTCGTTCCGTAACCAATAACAATGACTTCATCCAACGTCTCCGTATCTTCCCTCAATAATACATCCAACGTATTGTTCTTTCCTACCGGAATTTCCTGTGTAATGTATCCGATATAGGAAACAACCAAAATACTGTTCGAACCCACTTCAAGCGAATATTGTCCATCGATATCCGTAATCGTTCCATTTGTTGTTCCCTTCTCAACAATATTTGCCCCGATTACCGGTTCACCGCTTTGGTCCTTAATAATACCGGTAATCTTCCGGGTATTCTGTTGGGTCGACGAAGATACATAACCGAGGGCAGATAGTACAATTTGATTGTTTTCTTTAATTATATAAGTGATCTGTGCCTGTGACTTTATCTGTTCCAACACATCCCGGATATCTTCTCCCTGGGTAGAAACCGAAATCTTTGTATTCAGACCGGATAGATTGTCATTATAGAAAAATCGATAATCACTTACTTTTTCAATTTCGCGAATCACCTCGCGAGTGGATTTGTTTTGCATGGATAAGGATATCTGTGCAGAAAGTATCGTACCCGAAACAAGGCAAAAACTTCCAATTGTGATTCCTTTCCGTAATAAATTCTTTAAGGTATTCATTTTTTTTAGAGTTCTCCATTAATTAGTAATAAATTAATCAGGTAACTTTGTGTCTGAAATCAAGTGGTGAGAAGCGATGATTTCAAATTAGCAAAATTACATTGCGTAGATCTCAGGTGTGTCTATCCTATTAGATACACCTGCGTTTCTTTATACTTCCTTCCCCATAGGCATTCTGTTTATGTTAATTCCATTCTGTTATTTTCTCTCCTCTATAATAATTTCGCCACCAACCTTTTTGTACATGATCGGTGCCGTAAGACTAATCAACTCAATCACATTGTCCAGACTATTATTTTTGATGACTCCGGAAAAACGATAATGCTTTACCTTTTCAGAAGTAAACCGTACTTTCACATTGTATAAACGATCCAACATTACAGCTACTTCTTCCATCGTTGCTCCCTTAAAAACAAGCTCATTATCCTTCCACATCCGGGCATAAGCCGCAAGGTCATCCGACACAATCATTCTACGCGAAGACTTATCAAAACTCAAACTCTCATCAGGCTTCAATATGACTTCATCTTTTCCTACCGACGTACGAACTTTTCCCTCGAAAAGAGTTGTTGTCAACTCTCCATCTTCCTGATAAGCTTTCACATTGAAAGTTGTACCTAACGCCTCGACCTCCATTTCTCCGGCTTTCACAATAAATCGCAAAGTGGTATCTTTGGCTACTTCAAAATAGCCTTCTCCAGACAAAACTACCTGGCGATTCCCTTTTCCATAATCACCATTATAGGTCAATTCCGTATGAGAATTCAACCAGACTTTTGTCCCATCCGGCAATATGACACTTGCCCGCTGTCCTTTATCGACTAAAACTTTATAGACCTGAGACGAATAATTTTCCGTTTTATCAACCAAATTCATATATAGATGAACAGAAGTCGTCAAGCCTAAAAGAAACACAACAGCCGCGGCATACGGCAACCATTGGCGAAACAGTCGCTTTCGAACTGATTTTTCTTCCATCTTCCTCTCTCTTCCTGCATGTATCCGGCTCTGAATATTCCGGAACATCCGATTCTGAATTTCGACCGGAAGTTCCTTTCCCTCCGCCTCTGTCCAAGAGTGTCGATAATGTTGAAACAACATCTCACGGACTTCAGGTTGTTTGAACCATGTCCTCAACTCATGTTCCTGTTCAGCAGGAAGTTCACCACGCATAAAGCAATCCAGCAACTCGATGTATATATCTTTTCTTTCCATCTTCTATATTGTATATCCTTCACAAGGGAAAATCACTTACAAAGGCATTTGTATTTAACACTGATTAACTAAATAGCAAAAAAGGAGTATCCACCTCTTATCTGAGGGCAGTTTGGAACGTAAATATTGAAAAGAGCGATAAAGCTGTGTCTCTACCGTTTTTTCTGAAATGGACAATTTATGGGCAATTTCTTTATTTGATAGTTGTTCAAGGCGGCTTAAACGAAATATTTCTCTTCGGGCGGGAGGAAGGTTTTCAATTAAATGGTCAATATATTCAAGAAGGGAATTCACTTCATGTTGTTGTTCTTCCTTTGAATTGTCGCTTAGATCAATATTCTCAACATGCAACGTTGCATGTTGAGACAGACGGAATTCCGTCTCCTTAAAAACTAAATGCCTGGCAATCGTAAAAAGATAAGCCGTAATCCCCAACTCTAGTTCTATCTGCTCATGCTTTTCCCAAATTTTCAGAAAGACATTCTGTGTCAAATCCTCTGCGAGAGATTTATCAAACAATAAAGAGTTAATGAAGTTATACACCTGAGGGCTATAAGTCCAATACAAATCCTCAAAAGCTTTTTCTTCACCAGCTTTCAAGCGTTTTAATAAATCTTCATTGACTCTCATTTTATGTCGTTTTTTGTAAATATGCATTAGACAAATTTACCCAAGTATATACAATAAACTATATACTTGGGTAATATATTTAGAGGAGACCACTATCTCCACAAAAAATTACAACGATTCAATATCCGAACAATTCTTCCTGTGTCAGTTTCTGGATCGGACCATATTGTGACAAACCTTTCAGATCGAGATCCTTTTCATCGCCTAATACACAATAGATATAGGTACGCCCTTTCACCCATTTTTCCTGGAATGCCTTGATTTCAGGCAATGTCATTGTCTGCGCCTTCTCGAACAGTTCTTTACGGCTGTCCGTGTTCAGACCTAAATCCTGGGCATTCAGATAAGACCAAAGAACATCCGATTTGGTAATACGCTCCGTACGCAAACGGGTAATAAGAGCATCTTTAGCCAAGTTGAACGCTTTTTCTGATTCCGGCATATTATTGATAATTTCATCGAAAGCTTTCATCGCATCAATCATCTTATCATTCTGAGTCGCAATGAACGTACGGTATACATACGGATATTTCAGTTTGGACGGAGTAATAAGGAAAGCTCCTGCAGAATAAGCCAGCCCACGCGATTCACGCATTTCCTGAAATACGATCGCGTTCATGCCGCCACCGAAGTATTCGTTATACATATTCAATGTAGGTTGGATAGCCGGATCGAACTTTTCACCTCGGTTAGAGACAGCAGAGAAATAAATCTGTTTAGCATCATACTGTGCAAGCAGAACTCTATTTTCAGGAGTTTCCTGCTGGCTAAACTCAATTGCTGCCGGAACCGGTTGCAACTGTTCAGGGACATTATGATATTGTTTGATGATGTCCAGAACGGCCTGTGGTTTTTCCGGACCATAATACAAAATCTTATGATCGAATGAGTTGATCTTATGAATGCGATCGACCAGTTCCTGCGGGTCCATCTGCTGCAACTCGGCAGTTGTCAGCACATTTGTAGCAGGAGACTTCGGCCCCCAGATAGCATACTGGATCAGTTTGTTGAAATTCTGTCCCTGGTTCAATTTAGCATCAGTCCTTTTTTTCAAGATATCACCTGCAAGGTTTCCATAAGCCTCCTTATTAACCTGTGCATCGGCCAAGATCTCTTCAAACAGAGCCATTGCCTTCGGCATGTTCTCTTTCAAACCTTCCAGCATCACATATGTGCGGTCTGAACCTGGGAATACATTGAAATAACAAGCCAGTTTGTAGAATTCTTCATTGATTTCCTTCAGACTCATTTTAGATGTGCCCAAATACTTCATATATTCGAAAGCGGTGCCCATTGCCTTATCATTATTCGTACCCATATCGAATACATACATCAGAGAGAAGAGATCATTGGAAGTATTCTCCTTATACAATACCGGAATATTGGATTGGGCGGTCAGTTTTTGCAAATCCTTACTATAATCCAAGAATACCGGTTCGATCGGAGCCACTTTTGAAGCTTGTATTTCTTTCAAGAACAGACTTGAACTATCGCGATTCATCACGATCGGAGTGATTTTAGGTTTGTCGATCTTCTTTTCGTTCGGGTCTTTACCTTGTCTTTTATAGATGAGCGCATAGTTGTCACCGAAATATTTGTTGGCAAAATCGACGATCTGCTGCTTTGTCACTTTGCTCATGCGATCTAACGAAGCGACTTCATCTTTCCAATCGACACCGTCGATGAAAGAAGAGACAAACATATCGGCACGACCGTCGTTACGATCCATCCGGTACATTTGCATCAGTTTATAGTTATTGATAGCAGCTTCCAGCAAGCCTTCGTCAAACTCACCTTTCTTTAGCTTATCAATTTCAGCCAGGAATAGGTCTTTTACTTCATCCAAAGTCTGTCCCTGTTTCGGACGACCACTAATAACAAATGCATTATAATCGGACATTCCGTATGTTCCGGCATAACAACTTAGTACTTTCTGTTGCTGAACCAAATCGATATCCAACAAACCTGCTTTACCGTTATTAACAATTTCGCCTGTTAGATTCAGCAAATCCTGGTCAGGAGAAGCAGCTCCCGGGAAACGCCAACCCAAAGTCACATTTTCAGCATCGACACCCAACACTTCTTTTATAACCGGTGCTTTAATCGGAGACTCATGCGTTACTGGCAACTTCGGCAGATTGGGATTCGGTTTCAAATGGCCAAAATATTTATTGATCGTCTCGATCATCTGGTCCGGATCAAAATCACCGGACAGACAGATTGCCATATTATTAGGGACATACCAAGTTTTATGGTAGTTTTTGATATTCGTGATAGACGGGTTCTTCAGGTTTTCCTGTGTTCCGAGAACAGTCTGCGTCCCGTATGGATGATCGGGGAAAAGAGCGGTCAGAACAGCTTCATACACTTTACGGCCATCACTGGTAAGAGACATGTTCTTTTCTTCGTACACAGTCTCAAGCTCCGTATGAAAGCCACGGATTACATTGTTTTCAAAACGGTCCGCCTGTATCTTGGCCCAGTTGTCAATCTGGTTGGAAGGAATATCTTCCACGTAGACCGTTTGGTCAAAGCCGGTATACGCATTTGTTCCAGTTGCACCAATAGCAGACATCAGTTTATCATATTCGTTCGGAATTGCCAATTTCGAAGCCTCATAAGAAACACTGTCGATCTGATGATAAATAGCCTGGCGCTCTGCCTCATCAGTAGTCTTACGATACACCTCAAAAAGCTGTTCGATCTGATCGAGCATCGGTTTTTCCTGTTCGTAATTCTGCGTGCCGAACCGCTGAGTTCCTTTAAACATCAAGTGTTCAAAATAGTGTGCCAGACCGGTCGTTTCGGCAGGATCGTTTTTACCTCCCACGCGAACGGCAATATACGTTTGAATACGTGGGGTCTCTTTATTCACAGTCATATACACTTTCAGGCCGTTATCCAAAGTATAGATACGGGCTTTCAGAGGATCGTTCGGGACCGACTCGTATTTAAACGGGGAAGTCTCTGCACATGCAGTTGCCAAAAGGAGAAGAAAGGCTAACTGAAGAAACTGAATCGTTTTACGCATAAATTTTAGATTTAGATAATTACATGCGTCAAATATATGCAATTTAAAATAAAAATAGCTCTTATCCGAAAAAAAACAGAACAAGAGCCGATTTTTTCGGATAGGAGCTAATATATGCTCGTACAAAGATTATATTTACATTAAAGGCCGAACGCTTCTTTTACTTTATCGACATAATCCAGTTTTTCCCAGGTAAACAGTTCCACTTCGCAAACGGTCGGTTCCGGATTATAACGAGAAGTAAATGTTTTTGTCACAACCTGCGGTTTACGTCCCATATGACCGTAAGATGCAGTTTCCAGATAGATCGGGTTACGCAATTTCAAACGTTCCTCGATTGCTTTCGGGCGCATGTCAAACAGATTCCAGATCTTTTCTGCAATCTCTCCGTCTGTCATTTTCACGTTAGCACGGCCGAATGTATTCACGAAGATATTCATTGGCTTAGCCACACCGATCGCATACGAAACCTGTACTAGCATTTCATCAGCCACGCCAGCGGCAACCAAGTTCTTTGCAATATGACGAGCAGCATAAGCAGCAGAACGGTCTACTTTCGAGGGGTCTTTTCCAGAAAATGCTCCACCACCATGAGCTCCCTTGCCACCGTATGTATCAACAATAATCTTACGACCTGTCAAACCGGTATCTCCATGAGGACCACCGATCACGAACTTTCCAGTCGGATTCACATGATAGATAATATCATCATTGAACAAAGCCTGAACATGAGCCGGATACTGAGCCTTTACGCGCGGGATCAGTATACTCTTGACATCTTCTGCGATCTTTTTCTGCATAGCCAAGTCCGCTTCTTCCTGTGTGATACCTTTTGCAGTGATAAATTCATCATGTTGTGTAGAAACAACAATCGTATCGATGCGCAGCGGTTTTCCGTTATCATCATATTCAATCGTCACCTGACTCTTTGCATCCGGACGGAGGTAAGGCATCAGGTCGTTTTCATTCTTACGTATCTCGGCAAGCTCCCACAACAGGCTGTGTGAAAGATCCAATGCCAGAGGCATATAGTTTTCTGTTTCGTTAGTGGCATAACCAAACATCATACCCTGGTCGCCCGCTCCTTGATTATAAGGATCTTCGCGCTCGACACCACGGTTAATGTCGCCACTCTGTTCATGGATAGAAGAGAACACACCACATGATTTCGCTTCAAACTGGTATTCGCTTTTCGTATAACCAATTTTTTCGATCACGTTACGGGCTACATCCTGTACATCCACGTAAGCACTTGATTTTACTTCTCCAGCCAAGACAACCTGTCCAGTTGTAACAAGGGTTTCGCAAGCAACTTTAGAGTTCTTGTCATAAGCCAGGAACTCATCCAGCAAAGCATCCGATATCTGATCGGCTACTTTATCGGGGTGCCCTTCAGACACCGATTCGGAGGTGAATAAATAACTCATTGTTTTTTGAATTGACAATCGACAATTGACAATTGACAAGTAATGGAGCGATCCAATAAAGCCAACAGACAATTTACAATTGACGGTTAATAAATCAAATGAATGGATTGACGAGGGGAAATTTGCTTTGCCGGACGGCAGTTAAAAAGGGCTTGTTTTTAGCATTTTTTCCTGTGGTTGCAAGCAATACAAATCTATCCACATCAATTCGCATGCAAAAGTACGAAACAATTGATAATTGACAATTGATAATTGACAATTATTTTTTCTTTTTAGTGTTACGCAGTGCTTTTTTATACTTGAACTCAGCTCTCATCTTGGCAGCACCCGATTTATGCGTACCACGCAAGAAGTCCGAAAACTTAATCTTTTTCTCTCCGGCATTTTCGTCTTTTCCCTTTTTCTTAAAGACCATGCCACCGCCGGTCAATATCTTTTCAAAATCATTCATAATCGTTCTTTCAAATCTATTATACGTTCTTTCAACACAGGATGCACGACAAACGGAGCTATTTCGGCCAAAGGTTCCATCACGAACTTCCGTTCATGCATAAGAGGATGCGGCAAGGTAAGCTCCGGAATCTGCAAAACCTCATCCTCATACAGAAGGATATCGATATCGATAATACGGTCATGATAGACTCCGCTGCTTTTTTCCGCGCGCCCCAATTCTTTTTCGATCCGCTGGGTTACCCGCAATAATTCCAACGGAGAAAAAGAAGTCTTCAATTTAACAGCCGCATTCAAGAAAAAGTTCTCCGACTCGAACCCCCACGGTTCCGTTTCATAGAAACCGGAAAGGGCGAGAATATCTCCCACCCTTTCAGCCAGCAATGCTGCAGCTGTTATCATGTTCCGTCGCTTATTCCCTATATTGGTTCCCAAGCCCAGGTATGCAATCGCCATAAGTACCCGTTTTTACAGGATCAACATGGCATCGCCATAAGCACCGAAACTATATTTTTCTTTTAACGCCACGTCATAAGCATCCATAATCAGATCATATCCCCCGAAAGAAGCTGTCATCATCAACAAAGTTGACAACGGCATATGGAAGTTTGTGATCATGCTGGACGCCACACTGAAGTCATACGGCGGGAAAATGAACTTATTGGTCCACCCTTCAAACTCTTTCAGATGGCCATCCGTACTGACAGCCGTTTCGATAGCACGCATCACGGACGTACCGACCGCACAAATCTGTCGGCCGTTATCCTTTGCCGTATTCACGATGTTCACGACATCTCCGTTCACGACCATCTGCTCAGAATCCATCTTATGCTTGGTCAGATCTTCCACATCGATTTCGCGGAAGTTGCCCAGACCGGAATGCAATGTCAGGAAAGCGAACTGGCAATCCTTGATCTCCAGACGCTTCATCAGCTCACGGCTGAAATGAAGACCTGCAGCGGGAGCCACAACTGCACCTTCTTCCGTCGCAAAAATATTCTGATAACGATCTTCGTCATCCGGTTCTACAGGACGGTCGATATATTTAGGCAGCGGAGTTTCCCCCAATGCGTACAATGCCTTTTTAAATTCATCATGGTTCCCGTCATAAAGGAAACGCAAGGTACGGCCGCGTGATGTCGTATTGTCGATCACTTCAGCCACCATCGAATCATCTTCACCAAAATACAATTTATTACCGATACGGATTTTACGGGCAGGATCGACCAATACATCCCAAAGACGAAGATCTTCGTTCAGTTCACGCAACAGAAAAACTTCGATACGAGCCCCGGTCTTTTCCTTATTTCCGTATAAACGGGCAGGAAAAACTTTCGTGTTATTGAAGATGAACACATCTTTTTCTCCAAAATAGCTGAGCAAGTCTTTAAACACTTTATGCTCGATCTCTCCGGTCTTGCGATTGACAATCATCAATCTGGACTCGTCCCTGTTCTTTGCCGGATGGAGAGCGATCAGCTCCTGCGGTAAGTTAAATTTGAATTTCGACAGCTTCATAATATAAATTCTATTTTTATTTTATTCTTATCATTATCAATCCTCACAATCCTTTCTGATTATGATATTTTCATCTAAAAAGGTATCGATATCATCGGGAGACATACATTTGGCCAGTGTGATGTCTCCGATACGAGTCCGTTCGAGAGCTATCAGATGAGCACCCGACTGAAGGGCAACACCGATATCACGTGCCAAAGCGCGAATATAAGTGCCCTTGCTGCAAACCACCCGTATCTTTATTACTGGCAGATCACACTCCAACAGTTCCATTTCATCGATCACAAGCGTCTTGGACTTCAATTCCACTTCTTCACCCTTGCGAGCCAACTCATACGCCCGCTTACCATCCACCTTGCAAGCCGAAAACACAGGTGGAATCTGCTGAATCGTTCCCACGAACGACTGTAGCACCTTCTCTACTTCCTCACGGGTAATATGTTCTGTCGGATATACTCCGTCTATCTCTTTTTCCAAATCAAAAGAAGGCGTCGTTTCCCCCAACTTCAAGGTAGCGACATACTCCTTTGTCTGATACTGAAATTCATCGATCCTCTTGGTGGCCTTGCCCGTACAGACAATCATTACCCCTGTCGCCAGCGGATCCAAAGTTCCGGCGTGTCCCACTTTTATCTTTTTCACCTTCAGCTTCCGCGATAATTTATACCGGAACTTGTTCACCAGGTCAAAGGAAGTCCACTTCAAGGGCTTATTGAAATATAATACTTCTCCTGCTATAAAATCCATTCTTATTTAAGTAACGTACAGGCAATCGTAACCAAACCTGCAATTGCACAATAGATGGCGAAATAAATCAGTTTTCCCTTCTTTACGATATTAATCATCCATTTACAGGCGATACATCCCGATACGAATGCAGCAATAAACCCGACCACCAATGACAATGCCGGAATATCACCTGCTACCGCTTCGCCTTTTACCGCTTTCATGACATCCAACAACGCTTCACCCAAAATCGGAGGAATAACCATCAAGAATGAGAACTGGGCCAGTTTTGCCTTATTGTTTCCCAATAACAAACCAGTCGCAATCGTTGTTCCTGAACGGGAAAGCCCCGGCATCACGGCACACGCCTGAGCCAAACCGATGATAAAGGCATCTTTCATCGAGATACTTTCTTTCTGGCGGGGTTTGGCATAATAAGAAAATGCGAGCAACGCAGCCGTCAGCAACAACATACAACCGACAATCAGCAATCCCGACCCGAAAATATCTTCCACCGTATCCTTGAAGAATACGCCTACAATACCAATAGGAATCATAGAAATCAGGATATTGATCACATAACGAGTTTCTGCATTCATCTTGAACTTAAACAAACCACGGAATATCCATTCGATCTCTTTCCACAAAATCACCAGCGTACTAAACACGGTCGCCACATGGACAACAATCGTAAATGCCAGATTTTCTTCTCCTTGAATACCGAACAGAGCAGAGCCGATAGCCAAATGTCCGCTACTGCTGACCGGCAGGTATTCCGTTAGTCCCTGAACAATCCCCAGCACTAAAGCCTCAAACCAACTCATTCCGCTACTTCCTTATTTTTGCTGTTTTTTAAAATTCCGAAAATCATCAACACGAAGCCGATCACTGTCACAGCCGGAGCCACAACAATACGGCGGGAACTGAAAATCTCAGGATTAAAACCTGTCGGATCCTGCGAACCGCCACCACTCATCAACATAAAACCAATCGCGATAACAGCAACAGCAACAGCGATCAAAATAAAATTTTCTTTTCCAAAAGCAAAATCTCTCTTAGCCATACATTTATATATAATATAGTTTATCAACACCCATTCGTAAATACTTGTTCACCGCAAAGACAGTAGCCGTAACCGAAAGCAGGATCCCCATTATCAATACACCGGTATAAACAATTATCAATACTTTAATATCCAGCAACTGGACGAAGCCAGATAATTCGTTTTGTAAATAATACAACGCTCCCGTCAACATTAATATTGCGAAAATGGACGCAAAAATACCACTGACCACATTGTACCGCACAAACGGCCTTCTGATAAAACCAGGTGTAGCCCCCACCAACTTCATCGTATGGATCAGAAAACGTTTGGAATAAATCAGCAAACGGATCGTGTTACTGATCAGCACAAACGAGATTGCCATCAACATTACGGCAAGTGTAAGCAAGATCAGGCTGACACGTTTCACATTGTCGTTCACCATCTGCATCATGTCTTTCCGGTAAAGCAGATCTGAAACGGAAGTATATTTTTTTATTTTCTTTTCGATCAATTGCAAGCTGTCGACATTAGCATATTCCGAATGCAATTTCACTTCAATGGAAGCCTGTAGCGGATTAAAGCCCAAGAACGTTTCGGGATTTTCCCCCAACTCCTCCTCAAGTTCCTTGACAGCCTGTTCTTTCGATATATATTCAGTCGATTTGATATAAGGCAAGGCATCCAGCGTCTTCTGCATCTTCTTTATATCCGCCTCTTTCTGATTATCTTTCAGCACGATCGAAAATGAAATGTTCTCCTTCACATATACGGAAAGTTTGTTTCCCAACAACCCTATCAGAAAAACGAGCCCCAGCAGAAACAGTACCAATGAGATACTTATAATGGAAGTCAGACGAGAATTAAAGAAAGAAACAGAACTAACCTTTTTACCTTCAGCCATTAGACGTAACCTTATTGTTATTAAATAAAGCGAGGAGATGCGTTCAGAGAACACACCTCCCAATTTTTCTGCAAAAGAACGAATAATTTATGAGATAGTGATTACTTTACAATTCTTTAACTACAAGTCACCGAGCATAGATAGATAAAAAGTAGCATGCTTATCTTAAACAAACGAAGAGACTGTATCCATACACATAGTGTATTTCGACACAGCCTCTTGTTTTTTTAACTGCCTTCGACCTTCACAGGCTACTGGCAGAAGAACTTTATTTCAATACTTTAGTATTAATAATACGATCGCTTGTTCACCTGTCGCAGGATAATTGCCGTTATTTGTAGAGATGCACCGCCGTGCATCTCTACGGCGCACGATCTTATTTAGAATTATTTGATTATAATTGTAATGTTATTATTCTGAGATTACTTTACAATTGCTTTTACAGCGTCTTCACCTTCAATAGCAACTACAACTACACCAGCAGGAGCAGCGATAGTAGCATTATCAGAAGTAACCACTGTATTAGCGACTGTCTGGCCTAAGATGTTAGTGATAACCACTTTCTTGCCGGCAGCACCTGCAACCGTTACCTGACCGTTACCGGCGATGACTGTTACAGAAGATACTTCTACGTCTTCGTTTGCAGTAGCATCACTTTGAGCTGTCGTATTCAGCAACAAAGCCTGATAGATATCTTCATAAACATTTTGATGCCAGTAGCCATTATGATCACCAGTTTCACTATAACCACGACCGGTAGAAACAATGTTGTGGTTTTGTTCCTTCACCCAAGTGTTACCATTGGCTGCATAACCATACTGTTTACCCTTCGTTTCGATATAGAAGTTTTCGTCATCACTCTGATCTTTCAAACGGAATGCGATAGAAGCTCCATCGTAAGCCTTTTCTTTCAGAACAACTTTCTTGGCAACGTTTTTGCCGTCATACAAATCGCGGTCATACTTGATTGTTGCATCAGCAGCATCCATGATGTACAATGTATCCTGATAGTGGATTGCATTTACGAATGCATAACGAGTATACACATTTTCGAATGGTTTAACGCTGTTCTTCAAATAAGCCGGAATTACGCTATCGACAGAAGCATCAACCATGTAACGTCCCTGTAAGTAATCAATCACCTGATAATGGTCACCGATAGCCGGATGATCTTCGTGATTGCATTCTGCTGTTTTCTTAGCCTCAACATCAAGAGCCAACAGATAAGTAGGCATGCTCGATACATTTACATGAGCTGTATCGATAAAGAACTCGTTGTTGCGTTCCGGTTCTTCAACAGCACTGAAGATGTTCATATAAGTAACACCATCGATTACAGATTCGCCCAATGTACGGTTTTCATTGTTCGTTGAATAGAACTTTTCAGTCTTCAGACCGACAACTCTGCGATAGTACGGCATTGTATCTGCCTCCAAGATGAACGATTCGGTACGATCCTGACACAAGTTTTCAACTTTTGCATCCAGTTGACCTTGTTCGATAGCCAGTTTATCCAAAGCATCGTCAAAGACGTATTTCCAACCAGCAAATTTATTCACATCGTCAGTATACACATCATCTTTATCTACAGGATAAGCAGAAGGATACTCAGTACGAACCAACGCATAATAATGGCCTTCTTCGTTATCGGCAGTCCAATGGTTATTTTCTTTCAATGTAAAATAAGCCAATGTGTAATTTGCATTACGATCCAAAGTATCAGCCACGCAATATTTACCATTCTTGTTGATACCAACAAATACACGGTCATTGTTGATCATATCTGCATCCTTCACTTTCAGCATATAAACTGATTTGTAAAGTTGAGTTGCACCAGCAGCTTCGCTTGTATAACCGTAAGGTATGTTCGTTGATTCGTAAGCAGCCGCATCCCAGTTAACTTTAACCGGAACCAGTTCAAAGTTAGAACCTTCAGCCTGAGCTCTCAACAGCGTATCTTTACCCTGCTTAACAGCGTTCAGATAATAAGGATCTGTTCCATAATCGAAGAACTGTTTCAGTTTGAATGTATTTTCGATTACTTTATCACCCGGATTCAGATAACCCAATGTATTGACCGGATCAACTTTCGTGAACTTCAGTGTATCAGAGCAAGCGAACTTACTGTTGTGGTGTCCTAATGTATTATCATAATTATGATTGATAATGAATACATTGTCATCAGCTTTATAAAGCTGGCCTTCGAATGCTACATTTGAATATTCACGGTTTACAACTTTGACACGAGCAACAGGATCTTCTTCACAACCTGTATATTCAACAACCCACTGCGTTGCAGGCATGTGAGCGAAGTTCTGAGAAGCCTCTTTTTCATCATATACAACATGACCGCTCATATCTGCCACAACATTCACACCATTTGCACGATGAGTGGTCAAATTCGGAGCTTTATCTGTTACTAACTGGATGGTGTAAACAGCCTGATCCAAAGTTGTACGAGTCAAGTACGGATAAGAATGATCAAATTCGATGCAAGTGTGAAGAGTACCTTCAGCAGCAGAGCCTTTAGGTTTATCTGTTCCACCAGCAGTTACAACCCAACCGTCTTTCGTATTCAACTTGCTCAACATTACTGCAACGGGAGCTTCTTCCGGAGCTGTAGCCAATTCCGTATTACTTGCACTTAAACCCTTACGACCTGCTGTAATATCAGAAGAAGAGATAAACTGACTTGCCACAATTGAGTTTCTCCAATAAGTATCAGCCTTATATTCTGCATCTGTCATAACAGAAGCGTTCAACGGTTCAATAACCAAACTGTCCTGAGTCGGGAAATAAGTCAAGCGGAAATTAAAACGAGCATCCACAAATAAACCATTTTTCATATCCGGCTTCTTATTAGCCAAATACAATTCTGGAGAGTTAGATGGATTTTCTGTAGCTTCTTCCCAACGAGCAGTATCGACCATCAAATACTTATCGTTCTTAGATGGATCAGCATTAATCTGAGCTTGCAAACGAATAGAGAATTGACGAGCCACATCAGCTTGCTGTTTCCAATAAACAGAGGCATTCAAACCATCCAAAGCAGCCAAAGGAGAGACTAAAGCAACCAAATTAGCAGAAGCATTAAAACGTGAATCTGTTACAGTTCCTGTTCCATCAGCATTAACCCAACCAGAAATTTGTATTTCTGCCTGCTCTGGATAATAAGCTCTATAATCTGCAGCAATAGCAACTGCCAAATCTTTTGCAGCACAGATTTTGCTCTCGATAGAAGCAGCTTCGTGGTATAAGGAATAAGCAGTTTCTACAGCTTTAAAAGTTTCACGACCATCATTATTATTCCAGTTGTTACCATTAGCATCAGCAACAAACCAAATTTTATAATGGTTGTCAACCACTTTACAAGCTACTTCTATTTGTTCCTTTTCTGCTGCAGTTAATGCATTATTGGCTTTTTCCAACAAGCCATCTACAATAGATTTGTCTTCAACAGCAATATACTTATAAGTATCCAACGTGCTATTATCTTCCGGAGACATAGCCTCTCTATTGCCAATACCCGTCGGAGTCATAAAGTTGAAACCGGCAGCACCATCTTTCTGAGCATCGATCATGCGATTGATGTCTTTAGCATTCAAAACAACGGATTTTGCTTCTACCGGAGTCAATCTCAACGCATTACAGCTTTCAGCATCATTACCGGCATCCGCTGCTGTATAAACAACAGAAACGACTTGCTTACCCGGAATATTCAAACCATTCGGGTTAACAGCACCATTCATTGATTTCTTCAATACAAGAACCTTATCTGAATCATGGAACTGAGCATATAAAACCTCATTCACTAAAGTGCTATTATTGTCCTTATTAGAAGAGAACCAACTCCATTCAGTGTTGCAGCCTCCAAGAATTGAAATTTCTTCACCAGCTCCTAATTCTACAACATCCTTTCCAAATTCATCACTTGTATAAGCCGTTTTGTGGTCATATACAATACCCAAACCTGTCTCTTTGTTTTCAAAGGTAAACTTACCACCAGTCACACCATCTTTCTTATCATAAGAAATCCGCCACAAAGAATAATTCAGAGGTGCATCTTTCACATCAACGATACGAAGAGTAATTTCGCCAGTCTTAAAATCACGTTCTTGAATCAAGACCTTTTCACCTTCTTCACCATCAACACGTAACTGATACCATTTATCAGCCTCAATCTTGTTCACTTCAGAACCTAAAGTTGCATTGCTCTTAGTTCCGAAAGAACGATAAGTTAACCCAGTCGCACAAGGAGTAACCTGGCCATAAGCATTGCTTAGCCAGGCATCCTACAAGAGTAGAAAACTTTTTGTTCATAATCATTTGAATTAATATTAATAATACATATACTAAAAGTTCGATCAGCATCACGTACATCCCTGTGTTTTCGTCTTTTAACTAAACTTCTGTATTTTGACGAGAGAAAACGTACGTTTTTGTTCGCCATTTTCACTGCACAAAAATACAACTACTTTTTAAACCTGCAATCCTTTCTTCCAATTATTTTCCCTTTTCTATATTCTTTCTTATCAATCAGATAACTTAACAAGTACGAAAAACCGACTTTCCAACACAAACCCTCCAGAAAGCCCCTCAAAAATGACTAAAAAAAACGTACGTTTTCATTAGTCAGTTTGAAAAACACCTCTATATCACTATAATACAGCAACTTACAAGCACAAAATCAAGTATTTGTTATATATGTACGCATGTACATTAGTTAAATTGATAACAGATAGGTTATCAGACAGATACTACTCCTTAGCACACTCAAGGATTCCACTGAAAAAAAAGAGAAAAACAAGGTATTTTTGCAGAATAGCGACTTATGTGTTATTTTTTCTTTCAGTCAACAACTATTATTAAAGATTATATCTCAATAGTGTTGATTTATTTCTTGGCAAATTTGAAACATGAAAGAAGATCTATCGGTGAGCAAACGGACAAACCTGTGGAAAGGTTCAAATATTCTTACAATTGTCCTATTATTCCATAAACTTATTATTGATTACGAAAACAACTGTCATACTATCATGTTTACTTTTAAGATCATGAATATCAATACTTACATAAAATGATAGTAGGCATGACGGATGGTTTTTCAACTATCATACCATCATGGATACAATAGCTTTTTTCACGTATCATATAGCTTATTTTCAACAATATAGTTACATTTTTTTGTCGAGACCCGGGTGTCCGACACCGGCAGATCCGGGTCTCAAGACTGCTCAGATGGAGGTGTAAATGGCCCTGATATGGGTATTTTGAGGAAAAGATCTAACGTCTTTCTTACAAAAAAGTAACGTGTTCCGGAAAAAAAGGCTTATGCTTTCCGCAAAACATTCCGTTTTTAACGCTTTTGGAGTATGTCTATTTCGAGTAAAACAGCCGAAATGATAGTTAAATAACTGATTTATGATAGTTGCATGATAGTTGAAAAGGGAACTATCATATCTATACAATATGATATTCAATGTTCACGCAAGAAACATGATGGTATGATGGAGAATTTGTAAATAACGGGAGTCCGTAGGGGCAGGGTTACTCCGCCCATTAGGAATCAACGTCACCATAATTAAATGGCAATAGGCAGAGCAGAATCCAGCCCCTACAGAAAAATCCCCGCTCTTATTCGACCGGGTCTCCGAACAGAGTTGCGGAAGAGGCGCGGTTTATGCGTACTTTTATAAATTGTCCTACGTGATAATTCTTCTTGTCAAAAATCACAACCTTATTCTGGCTGGTACGGCCGAACAACTGTTCGCGCGAACGTTTGGAGAAACCTTCGATCAGAACCTCGAACACTTTGCCGATATCACGCTTGTTACTTTCTTCCGAAAGCTGGTTCTGCAAGTCGATCATGCCTTGCAAACGGCGGACTTTCTCTTCTTCACTGACCGTATCGGGAAGATGCTGGGCCGCATAGGTTCCCGGACGCTCGGAATATTTGAAAAGAAAAGCACTATCGTAGCCTACTTCACGCATCAGGGAAAGCGTTTCTTGATAATCCTCCTCCGTTTCGGAATGAAAACCGCAAAACAGATCGGTCGAGATAGCACAGTCCGGCAGGATACGACGGATAGCAGCAATACGATCCAGATACCATTCGCGCGTATATTTACGGTTCATCACTTTCAAGATACGGGAACTTCCCGATTGTGCAGGAAGATGGATCATCTTACATATATTGTCATGCTCGGCGATCACGTGCAGGGTTTCATCGCTCATATCCTTCGGATGCGAAGTGGTAAAGCGGACACGCATTTCAGGCACTTCCTCGGCGACACGCTTCAGCAAGGCGGGAAACGAAATTTTCTCCCCCTCTTTCTCAAAGAGATAAGAGTTGACATTCTGCCCCAGTAAGGTCACTTCCTTAAAACCTTTATCGCGCATATCGCGTATTTCGTTCAGGATACTTTCGATGTCCCGGCTACGCTCCCTTCCGCGGGTATACGGCACGATGCAATAGGTACAGAAATTATTACATCCGCGCATGATGGAGACAAAGCCCGAAATATGCACGCCTCCCAATTTCAATGGGATCACATCTTTGTAGGTTTCCTGCGTGGAAAGTTCTACATTGATCGCCTTTTCGCCGTGCTCGACCGCCCCCACCAGGTTCGGCAGGTCCATATAGGAATCCGGACCGACTACCAAATCGGCATGATGCACTTCGATCAGCTCCTCCTTCACTCGCTCCGCCATACATCCGAGCACGCCGATCACTAAAGATTTTTTCTTTCTTTTTAAAGACTGGAAATACTGAAGCCGTCCGTAGATTTTCTGTTCGGCATTATCGCGAACCGAACACGTATTGACGAAAATAGCATCAGCGTCTTCAATCTTGTCAGTCACTGCATACCCATCCATTTTCATGATGGAAGCGACTACTTCGCTGTCTGCCACATTCATCTGACACCCGTAGGTTTCGATGAACAACTTCTTTTCTTCCGTTACGGCTGCGGATTTTAAGTCCACGCCATTCTCTTGATTCGTCATCTTATTTACTAATTACTGTTAAATATAAATGTTTTTGAAAAATAATTCACTAAACACTTGCACAGTCAAAATACCGCGCTTATATTTGTAATCGAAAAACGTAAATTTTTTCATAGTTAAGGTTTTGGTTAAATCGAATAAGGGTGGCTGTGAAGTTACCCTTATTTACTTTTATACCTATTATATGTATCCTTTCTTTCACTTCTAAATAATATTTCCTACATTTGGAGTGCAAAAATAATCAAAGTTTATGGATAACGCAGGTGATTGGCTATATATTGTGTTCCTGATAATTGCAGGGATCAGCAGTTTGTTCGGTTCCAAGAACAAGAAAAAACGTCCGAAACAGATATTGGGACAACCGGACAGGGAAATCGTCACAAACGAAGATAATGTTCCCGACAAAGGCTTTTGGGAGATTCTGGAAGAAATGCAAAATCCGAAACCGGTAAAGCAACCTGTACCCACTCCTAAAAGAAAAAAGAAACAACAACAAGTTGCAGCCCCCTCACCATTTCTTGCCGCCGAAAAAGTGACAGACAAACAATCTCCTGCCGGCGATCGCCTTGTCGTTCCCTCAACCGAAGAGGAAATCCCACTTACGGATATCGAGTTCGACAATGCCGCCGAACTGAGAAAAGCTGTTATTTACACTGAAATACTTAATCGCAAGTATTAATCTATAGTCTTTTTTAATACCTTTGCGCCGCACTGTTAACTGAATAAAGTATTACTAAATTAATAATATCATGGCTTTAAAATTTATTACAGCTGAAGAAGCAGCTTCATTCGTACATCACGACGACAATGTAGGCTTTAGCGGATTTACTCCTGCAGGATGTCCTAAAGTTGTGCCGGGCGCCATTGCAAAAAAAGCAATTGCCGAACATGAAAAAGGAAACCCGTTTCAGATCGGTATGTTTACCGGTGCTTCGACAGGCGACAAGCTGGACGGCGAACTGGCTCGTGCCAATGCAATCAAATTCCGTACTCCGTATCAGTCCAACAAGGACCTGCGTGCCCTGCTGAATTCCCACGGTGCACAGTATTTCGACATGCACTTGTCTGAACTGGCACAAAGCCTGCGTTATGGCTTCTTAGGCAAGATCGACGTAGCCATCGTCGAAGCAGCCGATGTGACGGAAGACGGCGAAATCGTTCCGACAAGCGGTGTCGGTATCCTGCCGACAATCTGCCGCATGGCCGATCGTATCATCATCGAGTTGAACTGCCGCCACCCGAAAGAAATCCGCGGGATGCATGATATCTATGAACCGGCTGATCCTCCTTACCGCCGCGAAATCCCCATCTACACTCCGTCCGACCGTATCGGTAGCGACTGTGTGAAAGTCGATCCGGCTAAGATCGTCGGTGTTGTCAAGACCGACGAACCGAACGAAGGCGGCAAGTTCTCTCCGCTGGATGACGTGACAATGGCTATCGGCCAGAATGTTGCCAACTTCCTGGTTGGCGAAATCAAAGCCGGCCGTCTGCCGAAAGAATTCGTTCCTCTACAGAGTGGCGTAGGCAATGTTGCCAATGCCGTTTTGGGTTGCATGGGCGAAAACAAGGATATTCCGGCATTCAACGTTTATACGGAAGTTATCCAGGATGCCGTTATTGCTTTGATGAAAGAGGGACGCGTCAAGTTTGCCAGCGGTTGTTCACTGTCTGTCAGCAACGAAGTGATCCGCGACATCTACGCGAACTTGGATTTCTTCAAAGATAAGATTCTGCTTCGCCCGCAGGAAATCTCCAACAATCCGGAAGTAGCCCGCCGTCTCGGCCTGGTGGCCATCAATACGGCTTTGGAAGCCGATATATTCGGTAACATCAACTCCACCCACGTATCCGGTACAAGAATGATGAACGGTATCGGCGGTTCCGGCGACTTCACCCGTTCGGCCATGTTGTCCATCTTCACGACTCCGTCTACTGCGAAGGAAGGCAAGATCAGCGCATTCGTACCGATGGTTTCCCACCTGGATCACAGCGAACACTCCGTCAAAGTCATCATCACGGAATATGGCGTTGCAGACTTGCGCGGCAAATCTCCGATCCAGCGTGCACGTTGCATCATCGACAACTGCGTCCATCCGGACTACAAACCGTTACTGGAAGAATACCTGGCAATGGGTATCAAGGGACACACGCCACAGAACCTGAAATGTTGCTTCGCTTTCCACGAAGAACTGGCAGCCAGTGGCGACATGCACAATGTTGACTGGAGTAAATACAACAAATAATCGTTGTATCATATATACAGAAAAGGGCTGTGTCAAAACTCCGTTTTGCCATGGCCCTTTTCTTTAGAAGTTCCGCCTCAACCACAAAGAGAAAAAGCGATCGTAAACCATGTAAAAGTTTCCTTCTTTTGTTATGAAGTCCTTTTCCAACAGACCTCTTAAAGCCGATTGAACCGAACTGCTTGACGGCAAGCTGTATTTATGGATAAATTTTCCGGAAGTCAGTGCCGTTGCTTTCCCTTCTTTACAAATGGCAATCATCAGCTCTTTCTGCTTTTCCGGCAATTGATAAAGCAACTCAGAATAGGTAAAGGAATAAGAATCCAAAATGAAATCCACTGCCTGTTCAATCATCTCGCCACCGCACACCTCTCCTTTCGGAGTCATTGCAAAAAGAATATTCAATATCTTTTGCAGATACCAAGTGATTCCTTCAAAACGATTATACAAAGAGTCAAAGACTGTAATATCAATATTCTTTTGCGCCATCCTGAAATGATGTTGTACAAACTCCATGTATTTCTGTTTATCGATTGCCGATAAATGCAGGATAGATACACTCTGATAAAAAGGACGGGCAGGACTAATAAACATTTCACCCATCAAATGACGTTGTGAACCGGCAAATATAAAATGAGCCTTGTCGCAATGCTGGACATAAGTACGCAACAAAGCCTCCGTATTCTTTTCCGGATATTGTGCAACCTGTTGAAACTCATCGATAGCAATAATACAAGGCTTATCAGATACAGCCAAATAATGAAAAATTTCATCCAAAGTCGTTTCCGGCGACTTGATATCGCCCAATTCCAAATTCCATTGCGGCATTCCCGACATATCCAATGAAAAACCAGCCTTTAAAGAGACCAAACTATTAACAAACAACTCCCAAGCCTTTTGTCCTTTCGGTTTTAAAGTCGCCAAAATTACTTTTCCTAACTGAAAAACGAACTCTCGGAGTGTCTTGGTCGCATAAATATCAATCAGGAAGGTATAATAATTTTCCTTTATTTCTTTCAAATGGAAACAATGCTGGATTAGCCCGGTTTTTCCCATACGGCGGGTAGAGATGATGGCTACATTGTTTTCATTGACCAGCCAACGAAGCAACTCTTCGGTCTCCCTCTCCCGATCACAGAAATATTCGGGAGCGATGTAACCACTTGTAACGAATGGATTATTTAACAATGTCATGTTGTTTTCTTTTTACGCAAAGATAATTATTATCTTATAATAATCATCATAACGTAATCAGATTCCGATTTAGAGTCCTACCCTAAAAAAAGTCCTTTCGAAAGAAATCTGAATTTCTCCCGAAAGGACTCTTTTTAACGCAGAAAGGCAATAAGAGCCAGTGCGACCTTATCAAGGTTGTTTTCCGATATAAGCCAGAATACCGCCATCAACATACAGCACATGGCCGTTTACGAAGTTGGAAGCGTCGGAGGCAAGGAATACGGCAGGTCCCATCAAATCTTCAGGAGTTCCCCAACGGGCAGCCGGAGTCTTGGCAACGATAAAGGCATCGAACGGATGACGGGAACCGTCAGCCTGTCTTTCACGCAAAGGAGCGGTCTGCGGAGTTGCGATATAACCCGGACCGATACCATTACACTGGATGTTATATTCGCCATATTCGGAAGCGATGTTGCGAGTCAGCATCTTCAAACCACCTTTGGCAGCAGCATAAGCCGATACGGTCTCACGGCCGAGTTCGCTCATCATAGAGCAGATATTGATGATCTTTCCGTGTCCTTTCTTGATCATGGAAGGGATAACTGCTTTAGAGACGATAAACGGACCGTTCAGGTCGATATCGATCACCTGGCGGAATTCGGCAGCCGTCATTTCCACCATCGGGATACGTTTGATGATACCGGCATTGTTCACGAGGATATCGATTACGCCTACCTCCTTTTCGACTTGTGCAACGAAAGTATTCACCTGTTCTTCATTCGTCACGTCGCAAACATAACCGTGAGCTTTGATACCTTCAGCTTCATAGGCAGCGAGACCCTTATCCACCAATTCCTGTTTGATATCGTTAAACACGATAGTAGCACCGGCTTTAGCGAACGCAGTCGCAATCGCAAACCCGATACCGTAAGAAGCACCTGTTACAAGTGCAACCTTACCTTCCAATGAAAAATTTACCATAATAATAATATATTAATGTCCGAAATTCATTACTTCAAGTCAGAGATCAAAGAGAAATCCTGATCTCCGTAATCCAGGTTTTCACCTCCCATACCCCAAATGAAAGTATAGTTGTGAGTGGCAGCAGCACTATGGATAGACCATTCGGGAGACAAAACAGCCTGGTCGCCTTTCATCCAGATATGACGGGTTTCATCCACTTCGCCCATGAAATGACAGATAGCCTGGTCTTCAGGGATATCGAAATAGAAATAAGCTTCCATACGACGGCTGTGCACGTGCGCCGGCATCGTGTTCCATACGCTGCCCGGTTTCAATTCCGTCATACCCATTTGCAACTGGCAGGTAGGAAGGACCTGATTGACGATCATCTTGTTGATGTTGCGGTCGTTGGACATTTCCAAAGAGCCCATAGCGGCAACCACAGCGTCAGCCTTCGTTACTTTTTTATCCGGATAGTTGCGATGTGCAGTCGTAGAGTTAAAATAGAATTTAGCCGGATTCTTGGCATCCTTGCTTTCAAATGTCACTTCACGGTCACCGGAACCCAGATAAAGAGCCTCCTTAAAATCGAGTTCGAAGACAGCATCCCCAGCTTTTACAACACCTGGTCCGCCCACATTGAAGATCCCCATTTCACGACGAGTCAGAAAGAAAGGAGCTTTCAACGGATCGATTGCTTCCAGAACCAGTACCTCGCCAGCCGGCATAGCGCCACCGACGATCATACGGTCGTACATCGAATAGACCATATTCACTTCATTCGGAGTAAACACCTTTTCTATCAGGAAGTCACGACGGATACGTTTCGTATCATATTGCTTTGCATCTTCCGGATGCGCAGCATAACGCAATTCATAATTTGTTTTCATCTTCTTATAGTTGTATTATTTTTTAATTTTTAATTCTTAATTTTCAATCACTTGATCGCATGGTCAGCCTGCACCTTCTCCCCGTTCCAGGCTTTCACATTCGTCCATTCCGTATAAGGGGCAGACCAGAATTCATCCGTCTCCGGCAATCCCAGAGGCACTAAACCAAAAGCACAAAGATAGACGCTCCCCGTATTGATATAAGACTCGGAGATCTCGATTTGTTCACCTGTAAAGCCTACGCGCAACCAGCCGTTCTTGTCGAAATTTGCCGGAGACTTCAACTGGCGACGAATGACGGAAGTCAAAGCGCAACGCACCTGCGCCGGTTTCACCCGTTCGGGCAAAATATGCATCAAAGCAGCTTGTCCTAACGCATGGAAAGCACCGAAACGGTAGCAGATGGAACGACCGACAACCGGAAAGGAACCTTCGGGAGAAATAAAACGTTCCAGTATCTCGGCATAACGAGCATGACGTTTCAACTGTGTATCCAAGAAATCAGCTCCCTCGATATTATGTTTCTTCATCACGACCAGCACGTCCGTCAGCATCGGATGGATTACGAAACTATTATAATAGTCCATGTGAAAATCAACTCCATCACCATACATAGCATCCCCTTTATACCATTCGTCACGGAATTTTTTCACTCCATACAGCATCCGTTCCATGTCACATTCTCCTGTAAACTCCAACAAAGCAGCTTCGACGGTCGAAGCAAAAAGCAGCCAGTTGTTTTCAAAAGGCTTGATATTACGGCTACGCTTCAATTCGGTAATCATCCATTCTTTTGCCTGCGGATCAAGATTCCCCCAAAGTTGTTTCGGAGCACGCAATAACCCCTGAGCCAAAAAAGCAGCATCTACCAGAGGTTGCGACGGTTCACCGAAAACTAGATAGTCGGGAGCCCCAGGATTAACAGCATTCTTCAAACCTTTTACCGTCAGGTTGATATATTTCTCACGGAGCTTGCCTTCCGGCGTATTGTCCGGTCCCAGTTCCAGCCAGGGAGCGATACCGCAGACCAGACGGCCCACCGCCTCCAAATGCGAGAAACGACGACGGTTGCCCAACGATTCGTAAGGCATATTCTTCTTCAACGTATTATTGCTCAGATTGACAAGTACGGGGTCTGCAATGCGTGTCAGATTTTCCACCCAGAATGCACGATCTTCTTTACCTGTTGTTTGCTGGGCGTTGCCTGTAAAAGGCAGGCAAATCGTACATAGAATTAGTACGGCGATTTTCAATGAATTTCTCATGGTTTATATTCAAATTAATTTTTTCAGTCTCATCAATGCTTCCACATAATAGTAATCGGCATAGCTAAGCGGCACGTCCACCTCGCTGTTTCCAGGCAGATGGCCGGTCGAATGCTTGAGTACAAAGTTACAGTTTGTTCCCTTCTCCGCCAAATATTCAGGGGATGATAAAGAGCGCACCTGCTGTTCGGCAAAGTCCAGATAGCTTTTTGCCTCATCCGATTTATCCAACTGGCTCAATTCGATCAAAGCCGAAGCCATGATAGCGGCAGCAGAGGCATCACGCGGAGCATTCGGGATATTGGGAGCGTCGAAATCCCAATACGGGACTTTATCGGCAGGCATATTCGGATGGTTCATCAGGAAACGGGCAATATGCTTGGCCTGTGCCAGATATTCGGGACTGCCGGTTTCACGAGCCATCATCGTATAGCCATAGATTGCCCATGCCTGTCCGCGTGCCCAAGCCGATTCGTCGGCATAGCCTTGATGCGTCATTTTGATATGGGGTTTTCCGGTGATGGTGTCATATGAAACGACATGATAGCAGCTATAGTCATCGCGGAAATGATTTTCCATCGTCGTATTGGCATGCGTAACCGCGATATCATGGAAACGGTTATCGCCGGTAGTCTTGCTTGCCCACGTCAGCAGTTCGAGGTTCATCATATTATCGATGATAACCGGATACTGCCATTTACCGTTATTGGTAAAGTCCCAGGAACGGATCGCCTTGATCATAGGGTTGAATCGGGTACTGAGCGAGCCGGCGCCTGTCACCAGCACATCCTTGTAAGCAGGATTTTGTGTCAGCCGGTAACCGTTGCCATAGCTACAATAAAGCATGAAGCCTACGTCGTGGTTATCCGTCACATGCTGCACTTTTTCCAAGCGTTCGGTAAAAAGTCCGGCATACTTCTTCAATTCGGGAGTAGGATTGTTTTCATACAGATACCAGAGTTCACCGGGGAAGAAACCGCTGCACCACCAATAGCAGTCGCTGGTTTCCAGTTTGCCATCTTTGATGCTCTTAGGCAGCCGGCCATCCTGTTGTTCCAGTTCTTTGGCCATAAGCAGCGCCTGTTCGGTCGAGGCTTTCAAACCGCGGTCAATCACTTTCGCAAGAGGTTCCTCCTGCGGGGCATTACTACAAGACGACAACAGCAGTGTGGTCGCTAACACAGATAAACTTAAAAGTTTGTTCATAATCGAATAATTAGAAAGATTTTGGACAAATATAGGGATAAGTTTACAAATTACTGCGTATTACGATAGAAAAGCGATTGGTATACATGACGAAGCCCCGAAAATGTCATTTCATCTCCGGGGCTTGTGTCGTATCCTGATCTTGGTTGGCCTTTTCCCCCCCCCTGGTTTCACATCCACCTATATATATTTTCAAGTGAAAAATAAGAAGGCTACAATAATAACTAATAAACAAATACACAAGTATTTACTGCCATCACTACCACTCCTTACGTTTTCGCCCTTAGTCAAAAAGGTTTTTGACCTGTGTCGAAAGGGCTTTTGACCAAGGGCGAAAACGTATTCGACTAAAGGCAAAAGGTCTATGACCGGGCTGTTTGACAACAGAAACCATAGCTATTGTCGCTTAAACAGAACCATCCGGGGCCGACTTGATCTCTGATGAAGGCAAACATAAGCAGTGAAGCCACTTTCACTGTCAAACCTGCATTTAACCGGTTCCGTTTTTTCTTAAATACAGACTATTTCTTGAAATACAAACGTAACAATATCGTAACATCTCATTCAATCCCATGTAACCGCTTCGTAATATTTGTTTCGTTCCTTTGCAGGTAGAATAAAAAGGTAAACAAAGTGAGAAAGTTTTTCGAAAAGATTGTAGAAGGAGGGTTACTCATCAGCGGAAGCGTCAGCAGCTTTACGATTTTGCTGATCGTGTTCTTTCTGTTCAAAGAGGCCGGCGGCCTTTTCAATACTCCGGCCACAGAAGAAGGCTATGTTCTTGCCGTAAATAAAAGCAACGATGTCGG
Source organism: Parabacteroides sp. merdae-related_45_40 (assembly GCF_001915675.1). Lineage (NCBI taxonomy): Bacteria > Pseudomonadati > Bacteroidota > Bacteroidia > Bacteroidales > Tannerellaceae > Parabacteroides > Parabacteroides sp. merdae-related_45_40. The sequence goes on from NZ_MNQY01000136.1 coordinate 30,649, forward strand.
AAAATTATCACCGGAGAAGATCATGGACATTTTCGACGGTAATATAACCAACTGGAAAGATATCAGCGGGATGGATCAGGATATCCTGATATTCCGTTTCTCCGATCTGACCAACTATTATACGGAGGAGGAACTGGGCGACGAATTTCAATACGTCCCGCAAAAGATCAGCGAACTGGTGGCGAAAGAACCCGGTATCATCGCTTTCTTCCCCAAACAGTATTTACTGGAAAACGGTTTCCAGGGAAAGGTACTGCCGGAAGAGAAGATCACATTAGGGGAGTTCTTCGGAGGGACGAAATGGTATCCGACCTCGACACCGGCCCCTATATTCGGATTAATTCCTTTGTTGTTGGGCACATTACTGGTCAGTATCGGCGCAATCGTACTTTCACTTCCTTTCGGAATTGCGGTTGCCATCTACATGGCGGAAATAGCGAACAAGCGGACACGCGACCTCTTGAAACCTATCATCGAACTGCTCGCGGGCATTCCGTCTGTCGTCTATGGTTTCTTCGGCTTGGTGGTAATCGTGCCGCTCATACAGAAGACATTCGACCTGCCTGTCGGCGAAACGGCTTTTGCCGGCAGCGTGGTCCTGGCGATCATGGCGCTCCCAACGATTATCACCGTTGCGGAAGATGCCATGCGGACAACGCCCCGCGCCATGAAGGAGGCAAGCCTCGCCTTGGGTGCGACCCAATGGCAAACAATATATAAAGTAATCATCCCATATTCCATTTCCGGCATTACATCCGCAGTCGTGCTGGGTATCGGACGTGCGATAGGCGAGACGATGGCAGTCCTGATGGTAACCGGCAATGCGGCCGTCATCCCGACCTCCTTCTTCGAGCCGGTGCGGACTATTCCCGCGACGATCGCCGCCGAACTGGGAGAGGCTCCCGCCGGAGGCGCACACTACGAAGCCTTGTTCCTGCTCGGCGCCGTCCTCTTCCTGATCACGTTGATATTGAGTATCTCCGTCGAGTATATTTCATCTAAAAGAAAAATCTGATTAGCATTATGGCACCTGTACAAAAGTTAGGAAATATAGATTTAAAGAAACGGACCTCCCAAAAGTTTGCATTCGGTTTCTTCACCCTGTTGAGTTATCTGGTCGTAGCGATCCTATTCGTGATCTTAGGCTTCATCATCATCAAAGGAGGCAGCGTGATCAGCTGGGACTTCCTGACGAAAGCACCGGAAGAGGGAATGACGAAAGGGGGAATCTTCCCGGCGATCGTCGGAACCTTCTACCTGATCGTCGGAAGCAGTATCATCAGTTTCCCGATCGGGATCATGAGCGGCATCTACATGAATGAATATGCGACAAACGGCAAAGTGGTCCGCTTCATCCGTATCATGACAAATAACCTGAGCGGAGTCCCGTCAGTCGTATTCGGTTTGTTCGGTATGTCGCTGTTCGTCAATGCACTGGGTTGGGGAGATTCGATCATAGCCGGTTCGTTTACGCTGGCATTGATGTCGCTTCCCCTGATTATCCGCACTACGGAAGAGGCTCTGAAAAGTATCGACGACTCGTTCCGGCACGGTAGCCTGGCTTTGGGCGCAACGAAGTTACAGACCATCCGCCGTGTCGTGCTTCCGATGGCTTTCCCGAATATCATCACCGGCCTGATCTTGTCGGTCGGACGCGTATCGGGCGAAACAGCTCCGATTCTGTTCACCGTGGCAGCCTATTTCCTTCCCCAATTGCCGGGAAGCATCTTCGACCAGTGCATGGCACTGCCTTACCACTTGTATGTAATATCCACGAGCGGAACGGATATAGAAGCCTCCCGCGGCATGGCATACGGAACGGCTTTGGTGTTGATTGCCATCGTCTTGGTTGTCAACCTGCTGGCAAATCTATTGCGTAATTATTTCGCTAAGAAAGTAAAAATGAATTAATTGAAAATTATTTATGATAAAGATTGATGCTCAAAACGTAGATTTCCATTACGGAGACTTTCATGCGCTGAAGAACATTTCGATGCAGATAGAAGCCAACACCTCGGTAGCCTTTATCGGCCCGTCGGGTTGTGGCAAATCTACCTTCCTCCGTTTGTTCAACCGCATGAATGACCTGATCCCCGACACACGTCTGGAGGGTAAGATATTCATCGACGGGCGGGACATATACAGCAAAGGGGAAAAAGTCGATACGCTCCGTAAAAACGTCGGGATGGTGTTTCAGAAACCGAACCCGTTCCCGAAGACAATTTTTGAAAATGTGGCTTACGGTCTACGCGTAAACGGCATTAAGGATAACGGATACATCGAAGAAACCGTAGTCAAAAGCTTGAAACAGGTCGTTCTCTGGGACGAGGTCAAGGACAAGCTGAAAGATTCGGCCTTCGCTCTCTCCGGCGGCCAGCAGCAACGCCTTTGTATCGCACGGGCATTGGCCATCTCACCTTCCATCCTGCTGATGGACGAGCCCACTTCAGCCCTCGATCCGATCTCTACAAGCAAGATCGAGGATTTGATCCATGAACTGAAAAAGGAATATACGATCGTGATCGTCACACACAACATGCAGCAAGCTGCTCGTGTAAGCGACAAGACTGGATATTTTTATTTGGGTGAACTGGTCGAATATGGTGAAACGCGTAAGATCTTCACCAATCCGGAAAAAGAATCGACCCAGAATTATATCACAGGGAGATTCGGGTGAGAAGATTTATGATTTATCATCGACACATAAATCATAATTCATAATCCATAAATTATAAATCATAAATCACAAATCAAAACATGAAGGTTATTGAACAAGAAATAGCGGCGTTAAAGAATACGATCAACGAGATGTGGGCACTCGTCCACCAGCAGATATACAATGCCGGTGAAGCGATGCTGACCGGAGACAAGGAACTGGCCTACAAAGTGCTCAGCCGTGAACGCCGCGTGAATGCATTCGAGCTGAAGATCGACAGTGATTGCGAGGATATCATTGCCTTGTACGCACCGGTGGCTATCGACCTGCGTTTCGTACTTGCCATGTACAAGATCAATACAAACCTGGAACGCCTCGGCGACTTCGCCGAAAGTATCGCACGCTTCTCCGTCAACCTGCCGGAAGGAGAACCGATCGATCCGGAACTGGTAAAAATCGCACGCGTAGAAGAAATGTTACACGAACTTCTCGGCATGATATCATTGGCTCAGGAGGCTTTTGAAAAGGAAAGTTCCGAAATCGCGTCACGCATTTTCCTGAAAGACAACATCATCGATGAGATCAATCACGATTCGACTCCTCTGATCGCCCAGTATATCGAAGCGCATCCGGGCAGCGCACTTGCCGGCCTTTACATGGCGGGCGTCATCCGCAAGATGGAACGCTTCGGCGACCATTGCACCAACATTGCAGAAGAACTGATCTTCTACCTGGATGCGAAGGTGATGAAGCACATCGGCAAAACGGAAGAAAAGTAATATCTTTGCAGCCAGAATCAAACATAATCGTAATCGACAATGAAACGACTAACGGCATTCTGGCTGTCAGCCTGCTTTTTATGCACTATTTCCGTACAGGCGCAATCATTTATTCCCGAACGGGATTCCTCCGATATTTCCCTGTTCGAATATGCAACGAAGATTCCCAAGCGCAATAATGTATTCAACCTGGATCTGGAAATGCACGCTTCTTTCAATACTTTCTTCACCGGGCACAAGCTGGATGAAGCTGCTTTCCGTTTCAACCATATCAAGATCGAGGCGACCGGTGAAGTAAACGACCGTCTTTTCTACTGGTACCGCCAGAACCTCAACCAGGGGAATGAAGGCATGGATCTGGAGAACCTGCCGGAATCGATCGAATATGCGATGATCGGCTATCGCCTCAACGATAAATTCACGATTACCTTAGGGAAACAGGATGCAGCCTGGGGAGGGTTCGAATATGACCTCGATCCGTATGCTATATATGAATACAGCGACATGAACGAATACATGGATTGCTATTTTACAGGAATCACACTTGGTTATCAGCCGACTCCTTCCCAGGAACTACGTTTGCAAGTAACAGACAACCGAATCGGGAGCATGGAAGACGCTTACGGCCTGCTTCCCGCCGGAATCGAAAAGCCACGTGCCCCGCTTTTCTACACATTTAACTGGAACAGCAGTTATCTGGACGAGATTTTGAACCTCCGCTATTCCGCCACGGTCGGAGAACAGGCCAAAGGGAAATGGATGTATATGGCATGGGCCGGGCACAATGTTTGCACCGGCCCGTTTGACGGCTATTTCGATGTGATGTACACACGCGGCTCACTCGATCCGTTAGGTATCCTGACCGAGTTAGTCCCTCCGTCCGCCGAGAATGAGGAAGGACCTGGCTGCTTGCGTAACGTCCAGTATCTTTCACTTGTAGCGGAGATGAATTACCGCTTTCATCCGAAATGGAACGCCTTCGCCAAAGGAATGTACGAAACCGGGGCGGTCTATAAAGCGGGAGATGAAGAAGAAGAACTCCCGGACGGGAAATACCGTACGGCATGGGGCTTGCAGACCGGCATCGAATTTTATCCGATGGCGGATGAAAACCTGCATATCTTCCTCACCGGAACAGCCCGCTTTTACAATCTGACGGAAAAAGCAAAAGCGCTGTGTGCTTCCATTGAAAACACACAACGCTTGTCGGTAGGGTTCATATACAAGTTGCCGCTGTATTGATCAAAACATCAGTACCAACTGATCTCCAGCCTGCAATTCTACTTTCAACATGCCGTCGACAACCGGGAGAGATACGGCTTTTTGGTTGATCTTGATGCTCATATTCGCCGAATCGGCCGGGAGTTTAATACGGAACGAACCGGGAACCAGGGCTTTCAAACCGGCTTCCGCCAAGCGGCTTTCTTTCCATTTGGCAGATACTTCGCCGCCTCCGCGAACTTTCAGTCCTTTGAAACTGCCGCTTTTCCAGGCGGAAGGCAGGGCGGGAAGCAGTTCGATTTCTCCCGTCTGGCTCTGTACCAGCATTTCGGCAATACCGGCACAACCGCCAAAGTTACCGTCTATCTGGAAAGGAGGATGCGCACAAAACAGGTTCGGATATGTCCCGCCGCCGTTCGTCATATTTGTCTTACGGTCCACACACGGACGGAGCAGGTCGGCAAACAACTTATAGGCATGGTCGCCGTCATGCAGACGCGCCCAGAAATTCATCTTCCATCCCATCGACCATCCCGTGCTCTTATCGCCACGGGCAATCAGCGACTTACGGGCAGCTTCGGCAAGCTCAGGTGTACGCTCCGTTGATATCTCATTGCCCGGATACAGTCCATAGAGATGAGACACATGGCGATGATGAGGTTCAACCTCTTCGTAGGGTTCAAGCCATTCCATGATACGCCCGTCCTTGCCGATCGTCGTCGGCATCAGGCGGGCACGCTTGGCAGCCAGTTCGCCGGCGAAAGCAGAATCAAGTCCTAATATGTCGGCAGCCTCGATCGTATTGGTGAACAGTTCGCGGACGATCTGGTTGTCCATCGTCGAACCGGCACAGATATGAGCCGTCTTGCCATTCGGCAACTTATAACCGTTTTCAGGCGAAGTGGTCGGGGCCGTCACCAGATATTTGTTGCGGGGATCTTCCACCAACATATCCACAAAGAACAGGGAAGCTCCTTTCAAAACCGGATACACATCTTTCAGATATTCCTTATCCAACGTATAAAGATAATGCATGTACAAATGTTCGCAAAGCCAAGCGGCGGAAGTATTGGTTGCCCCCCATGACGGATGTTCGCCCGGTGCAGTGAACTCCCAGACATTTCCCAAGATATGCGTCACCCATCCACGGGCGTTATAATAAGCCTTAGCGGTCCGTTCGCCACTGGCAACCTGTTGTTTCGTCCATTCCACAAGCGGAAGATGAAGTTCGGAAAGGTTCGCCACCTCCGCAGGCCAATGGTTCATCTGAAGATTGATATTCAAATGATAGTCGCCGTTCCAGGGCGTATTGATCGTATTACACCAAAGCCCCTGTAGATTGGGAGGCAGCAAGCCCACACGCGTGGACGAGATCAGCAGATAACGGCCGAACTGGAAATAAAGCGCAGCCAACGAAGGATCGTCCGGGTTTTCGTGGAAAGCAGCCAAACGCTCGTCCATAGGCAAGTCTTCGCGGGAAGAATGTCCCAAATCCAGCTCCACACGGCCGAACAGGGAACGGTAAGCAGCAATATGCCCTTTCTTCAAAGAGGCGAAATCTTTCTTTTCGGCATTAGCCAGCAGGGAAGAGACCTTCCCTTCCAAATCCTTATCAAAATAATCGGTTGCCATACTCACCAACAAGATCGCTTCGGAGGCATTCCGCACGGAAACAGTCGAATCTCCCGGAGTCACATTTCCCCCTTTCGGCAGGATGACGCGGACACGCGAGGCATAGCGGAGGCCTTTCATCTCCAGCGTATCGACACCGTCAGGCAACTGCCCCTGCATCAGAAGGTCATTACCGTCGGCCGTCACCTTATAATGTTCGGGACGGTTCATCCCAAACGAGAAGTTCAGCGCCCTATCCGCATCGGCAGTCAAATGAATCACCCCCAAATCATCGGCAAAAGAGGTAAAGACTTCGCGGTTATACGTCACCTTTCCCCTTCTAAAAGAAGCTGTTGCAATCGCGTTGTCAAGATTCAATTCTCGTCTATATCCGAAGATCGAATCGGAAGTACCTTGATAATCGTAATTCAGCACGAGGTTACCTAGCAGTTGGTAACTGCCATACGGGACATTCGCCCCTTGCCCCTGTCCGCTCCCTTCGCCTTTGCAGACAAAAGTATTATACATCAGTTCCTGTGCTTCGTCGTTACGTCCTTCGAACAGAAGTTTCCGGATCGTGCCCAACGAGTGATATGCCTGCGGGTTATCTGTATCCTGCTTACTGCCCGACCACATGGAGATCTCGTTCAAGACAATATTTTCCGTGTCGACACCTCCGTCCGGCATCAATCCGAGGCGTCCGTTACCCAACGGGAACGATGCTTCCCAAATTCCGGCTGGGGCATCGAAATGATAAGACAGCGGTTTACCCGTTTTCACTTCCGGCATATTGCATCCTATCAGAATCATAAACAGAAAAACAAATGCGTTATATTTCATAATTACAATTATTTGATATTTCTTCCTGTAAGTATATATATATCAGATCCGTTTGCGGTATACCTTGCTCTATAATTCCGAAACCACCTTTGTAATCCCAATTGGCTCTCGCAATTTCATACTTATCAAACAACTCTATCATATCTTGATACCAACGTTCTTTATCGGCTTTTGGGGTTGCGGCGATACAACCAAATTCACCACAATACAACGGGAGTTGATGTAAACGGGCAAAATCGACCACCTCCTTGAAATGTTTTTCAATCACCTCTTTGTTAAATTCCACTTTATTCCAATAGGCGAACTTGTCATACAATTCACCTTTTAAGTGTTTCAAATCTTCATCAGCAATCAATTTTCCCGGATAATGCACCTTTCCGGTATAGTCTTTTACATCCGTCCAACCTGCCCTATAATGGGTCAACAAGAAGGGATTATAATAATGAAAACTAATAATCAAGTTCGGATCATTCTCAGGTATCTTCAAATATCGCATCGTTTCATATCCTTGCCACCTATTAGAACCAACAAGTAACGACCGTTCGGGTTCTAACAAACGAATGGTCCGAACACATTCAGCTACAATATTATTCCACTGTTCATGGTCGTCAGCTACCGGTTCGTTCATCAATTCGTAAGCTAAAAAATCGACTGAATAGGTATGCAATTCCTGACTTAGTTGCTTCCATAAATCATAAAATCGAATCTGCTCTTTCCGATCAGTAAAAAGAGGTTTTTCCTTCGCATTAAAATGGTGCGAACGCAATATATGCAAATCCACGATTGCTTTTAACCGATATTTTTGACACCACGACAAAGCATTATGCAGCAAAGAAAAAGCTTCTTTTTCTTTACTGCCATCGGGCGCAAACATCTGTTCTTCATCCACAGGCAAGCGCAAATGGTCAAATCCTACTTCTGACAAAAATTTAACATCAGCCTCCGTAAAAAAGACAGCCCTATTTTCACCTCTTACATTACTTTGTGACAACCAATGACTGATATTGACGCCTCTCTTAACCGAAAAATTGTTCTTTTTCGGTGCAGAAACACCACACATACAACAAAGACAACAAATACAAATCAACCATGCTTTCTTTTCCATAAAACTATTATATTTAGATTATCAACACTTTAGCTATTATTCCTTATCAAAAACTTTGCATATCGCACAATCTTTTATAATATCCATCCAATGCAATCAGCTCCTCGTGCCGTCCGCGTTCCACAATCTCCCCTTCATGCATCACGCAAATCTCGTCCGCATTACGAATCGTCGAGAGCCGGTGTGCAATCACGATCGTCGTACGGTTACGCATCAGGTTCTCCAAAGCCTCCTGCACCAAGCGTTCCGACTCGGTGTCGAGCGCCGAAGTCGCCTCGTCGAGGATCAGGATCGGCGGGTTCTTCAGAATGGCACGTGCAATGCTGATACGCTGGCGCTGTCCGCCCGACAACTTACCGCCGCGGTCACCGATATTGGTATCGTATCCATCTTCGCTCGCCATGATAAAATCATGCGCATTGGCGATACGGGCCGCCTCTTGGACCTGTTCGAGTGTAGCCCCTTCCACTCCGAAAGAGATATTATTGAAAAATGTGTCGTTAAAAAGAATCGCCTCCTGGTTGACATTCCCCATCAGGCTGCGCAGATCGTACAAGGTCGCATCACGCACATCCGTTCCGTCGATCGTTATGCTCCCCTTGTCCACATCATAGAAACGAGGCAGCAAATCCACCAACGTGCTCTTTCCCGACCCCGACTGGCCGACCAGCGCTACCGTACGTCCTTTCGGAATCGTCAGGTCAATGCCTTTCAGCACCCATTCATGCTGGTACTTGAACCAGACATCCCGGTAGCAAATACTTTCCGTCAGAGCAATCGGTTTCGGATCCTCAGGATCGTTAATATTGCTTTCCGCCTTCAGGATCTTATCGACGCGATCCATAGATGCAAGCCCTTTCTGAATGGCATAAGAGGCCTTGCTAAGATCCTTCGCCGGATTGATTATACTGTAAAAAATCACCAAGTAGTAGATGAAAGTAGAGGCGTCGATCGGACTGTTACTGCTCAGGATCAGCGTACCGCCATACCACAGCACGATCGCGATCGTGGCTGTCCCCAAGAACTCGCTCATAGGATGCGCCATCTGCTGGCGGCGGTAAATGCGGTTCGTCAGCCGCCGAAACGTTTCGTTGCTTTTCTCAAAACGGTCCTGTATCTTGGCCTCCGCATTGAAAGCCTTGATAACACGCAGGCCACCCAACGTCTCCTCTATCTGACTCATCAGATACCCCCATTGTTGCTGTCCCTCGAACGATTTCCGTTTCAACTTCTTTCCGACCGTTCCCATCACATATCCGGCGAAAGGCAGCAGGATGAAGACAAAAAGCGTCAGCTGCCAGCTGATGGCGATCATCCCGATCAGGTAGATCAAGATCAGGATCGGGTTTTTGAAGAGCATATCAAGCGAACTCATGATCGAAGTCTCGATCTCGTTCACATCTCCCGAAACGCGTGCGATTATATCCCCCTTCCGCTCTTCCGAAAAAAAGCCCAGAGGGAGTTCCGTTATTTTGCGGTTGATCTGGTTGCGGATGTCGCGGACGACACCCGTACGGATCGGGATCATCGTATAAAAAGCCATATACATTGTCCCGACCTTCAAGAAAGTCGACACGATCAGGAAAACACCCAATATGATCAGCGTGAAGGAACCGCCTTTCGTCTCGATCATGTCGGACACGAACCAAAAGAAGTTGTTTTTCAGCAATTCCGGAGTCGCTTTCCAGGCTTCGAACGAGAAAGGGGCGAACGTCCAATCCGTATAGGTATAGGTTTCGTCACTGATTTTAAACAAGATATTCAGAATCGGGATGATTAATGCAAAAGAGAACAGGTTCAAAATGGCAGACAGGACGTTAAATATCACATTCCACACCATAAATTTCTTATAGGGAGGCACAAAACGCCTCAGTATACGCAGAAAATCCTTCATGTTTGATCGATCAATTGAATTTGGGGCGCAAGTTACTCAATATCCGGCTGATTCCGGGCATTCCCGCTGTACTTTATTTCGTCCATCCTTATTCTTTAGCCCGCCAGCCCTGCTCTTTTAGGGCTTCAGATTACTCTCATAAGTCGTCCGCCGCCAAGCAGACAACTTATGGATCGTATCCGAAAAACGAATCTATTCCATAGAAGAATATAATATATCCAAAAGAAAATGATAAAGAAGCAGCTATAAAAAGTATATTTGCATCAATATAGTATAAACAAATGCTATAAAAGTATGAAAAAGATCTCTTCCTCCTTCCTGAAAAGTCTCAATTGGCTATTAACCAGCGTACTAATGCTGCTAGGTTTCTCCACATGTGACTCTGAACCGGGAGCCGCCATGTACGGTACTCCTCATGCCGACTTTACAATCAAAGGAAAAGTCGTAAACCAAGAAAATATGCCGATTCCGGATATTGAAATAAAATGTCTGGTAGAACATCATGGCGATAACAGACATTGGTTTGACACGATACCAGCTGTTTCCACAGATCCTGCTGGAGTCTTTCATTGCCAGTTTGAAGAATTTCCAACCGACAAATTACGGATCATAGCAACGGATATAGACGGTCCCCAAAACGGTTCATACGAAAAAGACTCTACGAACCTTACACTTTCCAGCGATGATTATAAGGGAAACACAGGAAGTTGGTTTAAAGGCTCTGTCGAAAAAGAAATAAAGTTCAACCTTAAAAGAAAAGACAAAGAATGAATAAACGTCCCGGATTACGCAAACGCCTTGCATTAGAATTATTCAGAAGCATCCGGAAGAACCGAGCCAAGATACATGAATTGCGTACGCTCTTTTGGGAGTGCACGCTCCGTTGTAACGCCTCCTGCCTCCATTGCGGTAGCGACTGCCATGTCTCGTCCGCCCATCCGGACATGCCGGTCGAAAATTTCCTGAAAGTGATAGACGAAATCACGCCTCACGTGGACCCGCATAAGGTAATGATCACGTTTACCGGCGGAGAAGCATTGGTCCGTAAAGATATCGAAGCATGCGGGCGGGAATTGAACAAACGTGAATATCCCTGGGGAATCGTCTCCAACGGATTGCTGCTCAACCGCACACGACTGGACTCGCTATTGGCGGCCGGAATGCACTCCATCACCATCAGCCTCGACGGGTTCGAAGAGGCGCACAACTGGCTCAGGGGAAACCGCCGGAGCTTCGAAGGCGCTGTCAATGCCATTGCGATGCTGGCAGAAGAGAAGGAAATCGTCTGGGACGTCGTGACCTGCGTCAATCAGAAAAACTTCAAGGACCTGATGCTGTTCAAGGATTTTCTGATCGAGCTGGGAGTCAAGAACTGGCGTATCTTCACCATTTTTCCTGTGGGCCGGGCGGCAGAGACACCGGAATTGCAGATCGACGACACACAATTCACTTGGATCCTTAAATTCATCCGTCATTGCCGCGCCGAGGGAAAGATACATGCTAGTTTTGCCTGTGAAGGTTTCCTCGGCAATTACGAGGGGGAAGTACGCGACCAGATTTTTCACTGCAATGCTGGTATCAGCACGGCATCGGTACTGATCGACGGATCTATATCCGGCTGTCCGAGCATCCGTGCCAACTTCCATCAGGGAAATATCTACAAAGACAGCTTTGTTGATGTCTGGAACAACGGCTTCAAAGAATATCGCAATCGGGAATGGGCACGAAAAGGACAGTGCGCAGACTGCGACATGTTCCGCTATTGCGAAGGAAGCGGTATGCATCTCCATGACGATAGCGGCGACCTGATCACCTGTCATTATCGGAGAATTGAGAATTGACAAAGAGCAATTGACAATATCTTTCCCTCCCTAATTATCAATTCTCCATTGTCAATTGTCAATTGTTTCCTATCTTTACCCACGTAAACTAAAAAACATCAATCATTTCATGAAAAATGCTCTTATCCTATCGGCCTTGCTGACATTAGGGCCGGTCTGTTTCGCTCAACAGACAGAAAAGTATCCTTTGGGCAATTATGAGGAACTAACAGACACCAAACCGCATGACGGCGCAGAAGTCTGGAACAAAATGACAACGCCAACCTGCCTCAGCTGGGGAACAACGGATATCCGCTACAAAAAACTGAATGTCCCCGACATCAAGAAGACAACCCGCTGGAAAGGGAAAGCCTGGAAAGGGGAACGTATCAATGCACAAGCCGTGTTGTGGACTAAAGAAGCGTTGGACGACGTAACGGTCACCGTCAGCGAACTGAAAAGCGGCTCGGCCGTCATCCCGGCTTCTGCCATCACGACGAACTTCGTACGCTATGTCATGACCGACGAGCTGAACAAGGACCGCAAAGGTGGTTGCGGACATCGCGAAAACAAGGCCGAATGGGATTCGTCTGTCGTAGCCGATGTCTTGGATATTGTAAAAATACAGGATATCAAAGCTTGTACGACACAACCGATCTGGCTGAACGTATGGGTTCCGTCAGATGCCCGCGCAGGGAGATATAAGGGGACGTTGACCGTTTCAGGAAAAAATTTCCAAGATATGAAACTCCAGGTAGAAATCGACGTGCTGAACCGTACGCTGCCAGCTCCACAAGACTGGGCTTTCCATCTGGACCTGTGGCAAAATCCCTATTCAGTAGCCCGTTACTACCAGGTTCCTCTTTGGAGCAAGGAGCATTTCGACGCCATGCTTCCGATCATGAAGATGTTGGCCAATGCCGGACAACGGGCCATCACGACCAGCATCATGCATAAACCTTGGGCCGGCCAGACGGAAGACCATTTCGACAGCATGGTAACCCGCATCAAGAAAATCGACGGGACATGGGTATACAGTTATGACGTATTTGACAAATGGGTGGAATTCATGATGAATGAAGTGGGGATCAAAGATATGATCAGTTGCTACACCATGATCCCTTGGGCTTTGACTTTCGACTATTACGATGAAGCGACCAGCCGGGTACAGTTTATCAATGTCAAACCTGGCGATGCCGAATATACCGAATACTGGGGTTCGTTCCTGAAAGACTTCTCCCGTCACCTGCGTAAAAAAGGCTGGTTTGAAAAGACTGCCATCTCTATGGACGAACGTCCTATGGAAGCCATGCGCGAAGCTATCAAAGTCATCAAGCAGGCCGATCCCGAATTCAAGATCACGCTGGCGGGCAACTATCATCCTGAAATCCAATCCGACTTGTATTACCTGAGTATCCCTTACGGCCATAAATTTCCAGAAAACGTAAAAGCCGAACGCGAACGCAAAGGACAGATCAGCACGGTCTACACGTGTTGCTCGGAAGCCTTCCCGAACACCTTTACTTTCTCCGATCCGGCCGAAGCTACTTGGACAGCCCTGCATGCCATCGCCGGAGGCTATGACGGTTACCTGCGCTGGGCCGTAAACAGTTGGACAGCCGATCCCTTGCGCGACTCACGCTTCCGCACTTGGGCAGCCGGCGATACATACAGTATCTATCCTGGCCCCCGCAGTTCGATCCGTTTCGAACGTTTGGTCGAAGGTATTCAGGACTGCGAAAAAATCCGTATCCTCCGCGAAGAGCTGGCAGCCAAAGGGGCTAAAGGCAAATTGAACAAATTAAACAAAGCAGTGGCTAAATTTACCCCGGAAGGCCTGTCCGAAACTCAACAGTCGGCAGCCGAAATGGTAAATGAATTGAATAAATTGCTGAACTCGCTGTAAGCATTCGTCGCTTAAAAACAAAAAAAATCATAAAAAAATCCCCGGAGAGTGCATGACTCCCGGGGATTCATTTTATCTTTACAGCATCGGAACCGTTAGCTCAGCTGGTTTAGAGCGCTGCCTTGACAGGGCAGAGGTCGCCGGTTCGAATCCGGCACGGTTCACACTCCGCCATAAAGCGCCAACCGGCGCTTTTCTTTTTACTTTTCCCGAATAAATACATTAATCGGCGTTCCCGTAAAGTTCCAGTTTTCCCGGATCTTGTTTTCCAGGAAGCGTTTGTAAGGCTCTTTGATCCATTGCGGCAAGTTACAGAAGAATACAAACGAAGGAACCTGGCCGGCAGGAAGCTGCGTAATATATTTAATCTTGATATATTTTCCTTTCCAAGCAGGAGGCGGATAGTTCTCGATGATCGGCAGCATGATTTCGTTCAGCTTGGCTGTCGGAACACGGCGCTGACGGTTTTCGTATACATCTTTGGCTGTTTCCAGCACCTTCAGAATGCGCTGTTTTGTCAATGCCGAAATAAACAGGATCGGAAAATCGGTAAACGGAGCCAGACGCTCACGAATCGCACTCGTAAAGGTATCAATCACCTTTTGGCTTTTATCTTCCACCAAATCCCATTTATTCACACAAACGACCAAGCCTTTCTTGTTTTTCTGAACCAAAGAGAAGATGTTCAAATCCTGACTTTCGATACCTCGGGTGGCATCTAGCATCAACACGCAGACATCCGAATTCTCGATGGCGCGGATCGAACGGATCACGGAATAGTATTCCAGATCCTCATTCACCTTCCCCTTCTTACGGATACCGGCCGTATCCACCAAATAGAAATTCAGGCCGAACTTGTTATATTTCGTGTAAATAGAATCACGGGTCGTACCAGCAATATCCGTTACAATATGGCGGTCTTCACCGATAAAGGCGTTGATCAAAGAAGATTTGCCTGCATTCGGACGGCCGATGATGGCGATACGGGGCAGCTCTTCTTCGAGCATCTCCTGCTTGTCATCCGGAAGCGTAGCAACGATTTTATCCAACAAATCGCCCGTACAAGAACCGTTGATAGCAGAGATACAGAAAGGGTCACCTAATCCGAAAGAATAAAATTCGGCAGAGGAGGGATGCAATTCGAAGTTATCCGCTTTATTGGCCACAACAATCACAGGCTTCTTGGCACGACGCAGGATAGCAGCTACTTCGTTATCCAAATCCGTAACTCCATTCAAGACATCAACGACAAACAAGATCACGTCTGCCTCTTCAAGAGCGACTTTCACCTGCTTGTTTATCTCTTCTTCAAAAACATCATCCGAATTAATCACCCATCCGCCGGTGTCAATCAGCGAAAATTCTTTACCTGTCCACTCTGCCTTGCCATACTGACGGTCGCGGGTAGTACCTGCTTCCTCGTTGACAATCGCCTGGCGCGTCTGTGTCAAACGGTTGAAGAGGGTGGACTTTCCTACGTTGGGTCTACCAACTATTGCAACAATATTTCCCATAAACAACTTTTTCTGTCTGTGCTGTTAATTAATCCAGCTGATAACCGAAGTTCTTCAGCATGTTGTCCCGGTTACGCCAGTCTTTTTCTACTTTGACAAACATTTCCAGGAAAACCTTCTTATCAAAGAAGCGTTCGATATCCTTACGTGCCATAGCACCTACCTTTTTCAATGCCAGGCCACGATGCCCGATGATGATTCCTTTTTGGGAATCGCGTTCAACAATAATGAGCGCTTTGATATGAATCAGCTCGGCTTCTTCTTTAAACAGCTCAACAACGACTTCCACCGCATACGGGATTTCTTTCTGATAATACAGGAGAATCTTCTCGCGAATGATCTCTGTCACAAAGAAACGGGCCGGCTTATCGGTAAGCGCATCTTTCTCGAAATAGGGAGGAGATTCAGGCATCAGATCTTCTACCCTACGTTTCACGTAATCTATATTAAAATTCGAAAGGGCGGAGATCGGAATGATCTCAGCTTTCGGAAGAAGTTCTTTCCACTCGGCTACCAGCTTTTCCAATTCTGGTTGGGTAGTCGTATCAATCTTGTTAATCAGTAACAGGACCGGACATTCCACTTTCTGGACCTTCTGGAGAAATTCTTCATTCTTGTCGATCTTTTCGACGACATCGGTTACATAAAGCAATACATCGGCATCACCAAGTGCCGACTGAGAAAAATTAAGCATAGATTCCTGCAACTTATAATTCGGATGCAGGACTCCCGGCGTGTCAGAATACACAATCTGCATATCTGCGGTATTCACGATCCCTATGATTCGGTGCCGCGTTGTCTGTGCTTTCGAAGTGATGATCGAGATACGCTCTCCCACCAAACGGTTCATCAACGTAGACTTCCCGACGTTCGGATTACCGACAATATTAACAAAGCCGGATTTATGCTTGTTTTCCATTATATCCCCATTTAAGATAAATTGCACCCCAGGTAAAACCGGCGCCAAAAGCGGCAAGAATCAGATTATCGCCTTTCTTCAGTTTGTCTTCCCACTCCCAAAGGCAGATAGGGATTGTCCCGGCGCTGGTATTTCCGTATTTCTGGATATTGATCATCACCTTTTCCATGTCCACACCCAGACGTTTTGCTGTCGCATCGATGATGCGCAAGTTTGCCTGATGAGGCACGATCCATGCGATATCATCGTGTGTCAGCCCGTTCCGTTCGGCAATCTCGGCAGCAACATCAGCCATATACGAAACTGCGTACTTAAAGACATATTTGCCATCCTGGAAAACGAAATGTTCGCGATTATCCACCGTATCGTGTGAAGGAGGATAGGCCGAACCGCCGGATTTCATAATCAGATGTGAATAGCCTACACCATCGGTACGCAAGATCGTATCCATCACACCCACTTCTTCCGTTGTAGGTTCGAGCAGCACAGCACCACAGGCATCGCCGAACAAAGGACAGGTAGAACGATCTTGATAGTCCGTTATAGCAGTCATTTTATCGCCTGCCACAACAACCACTTTCTTATAGCGTCCCGAACGGATATAATTGGAACCTGTTTCCAAGGCATACAAAAAACCGGCACAAGCCCCCTGCAAATCGAAAGTCATTGCATTCTTGCAACCGGTATGGTAAGCTATAATGGAGGAAGTGGTCGGGAAATGATGGTCAGGCGTAGTTGTTGCTGTGAGGATCACTTCTATCTCTTCCGGGTTCACATTTGTCTTTTCGAGTAACTGCTTCACAGCCCGTATACCCATATATGAGGTTCCCAAGCCCTCACCTTTCAAAATTCGGCGTTCTTTGATGCCAACACGCGTCATGATCCATTCATCCGTCGTATCCACCAACTTCGAAATATCTTCGTTCGTCAACACATCTTCGGGAACGTATCCGCCTACGCCTGTTATTACCGCATTTATCTTATCCATATCTTTAAAAATAAAAAGGACTATATATCCCAATTAAAAAAAAGCCCTAAAAATACTTTTAGGGCTATTTCTTGGTTTATCAAAACTTAATCAGTTAGGATAAACTTACACAGCTGCTTCTTTTTCGATAGCTAACTTACCTCTGTAATAGCCGCATTCGCCGCATACAGTGTGATAAATGTGCCATGCGCCGCAGTTCGGGCAAATAGCCATTGTGGGAGCAACAGCCTTGTCATGAGTTCTTCTCTTGGCTGTTCTTGTCTTACCTTGTCTTCTTTTAGGATGTGCCATGTTTTAATTTATTTAATTGTTATCATTCTCAAGTAAACCTTTCAGACCATCCCATCTCGGATCTGTTGCCACAGGTACGTCGTCATCAATCGCGATATCTTCTTCCACGCTATCGTCTTCGTACTCTTCATCTCCGTCTTCAGTGCTTCTGGCGGTATGCTTCTTCAACTTGGACGACATAGCCTTATTACATTTTCCCGGAGCATGTACATGCTTCATCGGTATTGCCAATGCAATAAATTCATACAGGAACCACGCGAGGTTAATAGCACCTTCGTCTTCCGGTATAACCACTACTTCGTCACTTTCTTCGGCATATTCTTTACCGAACTTTACCACCAGGCGATTATGCGTGTCGATTGGGATTTCCATATCGTCCAGACATCTGTCGCACGGAACCATAACAACACCTTCAATCTGAAAGTTCATTTCAAACATCATGGAAGACCGTTTTACCGTGAGGTTAACCTTCACTTTGCCCTTCTGGACTTGGTCTCCATCAATATCCACAAAAAACTTATTCTCCAATAAATACTCGAATTCGTGTATTCCTGGAGTGAGATTTTTCAAATCTACATTATATAATTTAAACTTTCCCAAAGCCTTTTAGTGTAAAAACCTTGCAAAGGTACGAAAAAACTAAACACAAATGCAACATCTTTGCAGTTATTTTTTACTATCTAAGATTTTAGCCCTTATATTTCCGAAGCTCAATTCGAAAAGTCGTGCCTTTGCCGACTTCCGAACTCTTAACAAATATCCTTCCGCCGTGATAAGATTCGATAATACGCTTTACCAGAGACAAGCCTAGCCCCCACCCACGCTTTTTGGTCGTATAACCGGGATTAAATACGGTTTTAAACTTAGATTTGGCGATCCCCTTCCCGGTATCGGTCACATCGATACGAACGACTTTATCACGTTCCTCCACCTGAAAAGTGATTTCCCCCTGCCCTTCCATTGCATCTACCGCATTTTTTGTCAGATTCTCTATAACCCAAGCAAAAAGAGAGTCATTCATCAACACCGGAACCGGCCCGTCGGTAAGATGCGTATAAATCTTGACCTTCGAAGAAATACGTGTGCTCATATAGCTCAAGGCCGAACGGATAGAATTATTGATATCCACTGGGACTGGGTCCGGATTGGAACCGATCTTGGAAAAACGCTCCGCAATCGTTTCCAAACGCTTCACATCTTTTTCCATCTCGTTCAAGAGAGAAGAATCTATATCTTTTGTCCGCAGATATTCCACCCAAGCTATCAAAGACGAAATAGGCGTTCCTAACTGATGAGCCGTTTCTTTAGACAGTCCAACCCACACTTTATTCTGTTCGGCCTTCTTCGTGCTTGCAAGCGCCAGAAAAGCAATCACAATAAAAACGAATACAACCGTAAGCTGCGCATAAGGATAAATCAACAATCGCTTTAGGATGACAGAATCATCATAATAGACATATTGGAAAGTTCCATCCTCCATATCGATCACAATCGTATTTTTGCTTTTCAGCTCCTTTACTTTTACTTTCTTAAATTCTTCCACATCATTTTCGGGGAAGCTTATATTCTTTACGAACATGATGCTATCTTTGTCATTACAAAGTACAACCGGGATAGTCGTATTTCCTTCCAGGATTTTCAAAACAAGAGACAAATCCACAGCCGTGTTCTTACTTGCCGTCAAACGAGTAGCCTCCGCCCATACTTCCATTTTCTGGCGTTCTTCCTGGGCCAGATCTTTTATCAGCATATCAGAAACAACAAGTGAAGCGATCGCGATCAGGATAGCCGTAAAAATAAATACAAACTTCAACCGTTGGCGGGAATCATATATACTTTTCATATCGAAATATTCAGTCAATATATATTGAACGATAAAGATAGAATAATATTATATTATACCAGAAGAATACGGAAAACCAAAAGGGAAAGGGCAGAAATACTGTTTAAGGAATACCCTGGCATCCACATGGCTTATGGGCTGTCGGAAACGAAAAAAGCCGACTCAAA